>ONWH01000076.1 GCA_900321495.1 uncultured Planctomycetota bacterium | reverse complement strand
CTGGCGATGGAACTCGAATCGGTGCCGACCGAAATCGACCAGGTCCAGCGGCGCGTGATCCAGCTGGAACTCGCCGCCCGCCAGTTGCAGGACGAAACCGAACCGCACGCGGTCGAACGCCTCAAAGAGATCGAGAAGGAGATCTCCGAAAAGAAGGCGGAACTGGCCATCCTCCGCGCCCGCTGGGAAAAGGAAAAGAGCGGGGTCGGCGGAGTCCACGACATCAAGGAGAAACTGAGCGGCGTCGAACAGCAGATCAGGCAGGTTAACCGCCAATTGCGCGAGGATCAGTCGCACGGCAAACCGTACGAGCATTACTTCTCGAAACTGGCACAGCTAGATCAGGAAAGAAACGCCCTTTTGGCGCAACTCAAGGAGCTAGAGGCGGCCGAAGAGAAGGATCCCGCGAGGGAAGGTCCCGCGCCGAAACGGCTGCTGCGTCAGGTCGTCGGCCCCGAGGAGATTGCCGAGGTTGTCTCGCAGTGGACGGGAATTCCGGTCAGCAAGATGATGGAGACCGAAAAGGCGAAGCTGATCAAACTCGAAGACCGGCTCCACGAGCGGGTGATCGGGCAGGATGAGGCGGTCGACGCGGTTGCCAACGCGGTGCGCCGAAGCCGCAGCGGTCTGCAAGACCCCAACCGGCCTCTCGGTTCGTTCCTTTTCCTCGGACCGACCGGGGTCGGAAAAACCGAGTTGTGCAAAGCGCTGGCGCTGACCCTTTTCGATGACGAGACGGCGATCGTCCGAATCGACATGAGCGAGTTTATGGAAAAGCATTCTGTCTCGCGTCTGATCGGCGCCCCTCCGGGCTACGTCGGGTATGAAGAGGGCGGAATGCTGACCGAAGCGGTTCGCCGCCGCCCCTATTCGGTGATCCTCTTTGATGAAGTCGAAAAGGCGCACCGCGACGTCTTCAATGTCCTGCTGCAGGTTCTCGACGACGGGCGGCTGACCGACGGTCAGGGACGCACGGTCGACTTCACCAACACGATCATTGTCATGACCTCGAACCTCGGCGGCCAAATCATTCAGGAGATCTCGAAAAACGGCGGCAGCGCCGACGAGATCAAAGGCGCTGTCCGTGAAATCGTTCAGCAACACTTCCTCCCCGAATTCCTGAACCGGATCGACGAGACGATCATCTTCAAACCGCTGACGAAAGAGGAAATCCGTCAAATCGTGACGCTCCAGCTCCGGAAGCTCGCCGACCGCCTGGGGAAACAGGGAATCATTTTGAAGGTCACCGACGAGGCGGTCGACGCGGTCACCGATTCGGGCTACGATGTCGTCTACGGCGCGCGGCCCCTGAAACGGGTCATTCAGCGCGAGATCGAAAATCCCCTGGCCCTTCAGTTGCTGCAATCCCAGCCGAAGGATATCGATGCGGCCGGAAAGAAACCGGTCCTGACTGTCAGCTTCGACGGTGAGAAATTCATCTTCAGCCAGGAGTGACATCGGCGGAGATCATACTCTCCCCATGAACCATTCAGGGCGTCCCCCGGGACGCCCTTTTCTTTTTATACACGCCTATTTTGCCCATTTTTCCCAAAATGCAAGAACAGAGAGGATTCGGATAATCGGAAGAACTGCTAACCACCTGATGCCGCTGAAAAAATTTTTGAAAAACGGAATGAAATCGGGAGAAAACGCCCCAAATCAGCGTATTCAGAGTAGTTGATACCGAATTAATCTTGACTTAAAACAGGAAACAGGTATCTTAGTGGTATGGATTAACCTCACAGGGGGGCTCATAGATTCCCTCTCTTGCCTTTAACGGTTAGGAAGACCATAAACAATTATGAGTTCGGGTTTTTCAGTCCGTCAGACTACGGAATCGGTTCCGCTTCTCGATCTGAAGCGTCAGTATGAAGATCTCAAGGTTTTACTGGTTGATGTGCTGGCCGGTGTCAATGACAGCGGAATGTTCGTTCTCGGACCTGAAGTCCAGAAACTGGAACATGAGATTGCTTCTTATCTCAACACTCAATACGGTATCGGGTGTGCTTCGGGAAGCGACGCGCTTCTCCTTTCGCTGATGGCGGCCAAGATCGGGCCGGGCGACGAAGTGATCGTTCCCTCGTTTACGTTTTTCGCGACCGCCAGCTGCGTGGCTAGGCTCGGGGCGACCCCGGTTTTCGCCGATATTGACCCGGTGACCTATAACCTCGATCCAAAAGACGTTGAAGCGAAGATTACCCCGCGGACCCGCGCGATCATTCCGGTTCACCTCTACGGACAGATGGCCGATATGCGCGCGCTGCGCCGCCTGACCCAAGAGCACTACGATGTGGGCCGCCGTCATATTATGCTGATTGAAGATGCCGCCCAGGCGATCGGCGCCCGGCTCGACGGAATTCCGGTCGGGAACTGGGGGGATATCGCCTGCCTGAGCTTCTATCCGACCAAAAACCTCGGCGGTGTCGGGGATGGCGGAATGATGGTGACCAACAGCAAACGGTGGGATTCCCGTCTCCGTCTTCTGCGGGTCCATGGAATGGAGCCGCGCTACTACCACCAGGAGATCGGAATCAACAGCCGCCTGGACGCCTATCAGGCGGCCGTTTTGAACGTCAAACTCCGATACCTTCCCGAGTGGACCGAAAAGCGGCGTCACAACGCTGATCTCTACAGGGAATTCTTCGCCGAGGCGGGCCTGAGCGATATCGTCACCCTGCCGACGGAGCTCCCTGACCGTTACCACGTCTGGCATCAGTTCGTGATCCGCGTGCCGAACGGGCTGCGGAACGACCTGCGTGCCGACCTGCGCGCACGGAAGATCGGCAGCGACATCTTCTACCCGTTCGGCCTCCACGAACAGGAATGCTTCCAGTATCTCGGCTACGCGCCGCAGGATCTGCCGGTGACCCATCGGGTCAGCCGTGAAGTCCTGGCGTTGCCGATGTTCCCCGAACTGCGCGAAGAAGAGCTCTGGACCGTTGTCGACGGAATCCGCGCCTT
>ONWH01000134.1 GCA_900321495.1 uncultured Planctomycetota bacterium | reverse complement strand
GTTGCAGTCTCGATCATTTCAATCATTCTGTCTCTTCTTGTCGTGGGGGTTCAGGCGGCAAGGGAAGCCGCGCGAAGGATGAAGTGCGGGAACAATATGAGACAAACGGCGCTGGCGGTGCAGATGTACCATTCCGCGCACCAGGGGCTTCCGGCTCTTTGCACTACATATAAGATTTACAATGCCGCCGAAACCACCGACACCGAAACGCGTATCGGAACTTGCGGCGCGCAGATTTTTCTCCTCCCTTACTTGGAACAGGAGCAGGTCTATTCCGACTTCGAGGCGTTTGCGTCGTTGAAGCGTCTTCCGGCGGCACCGGAGCATTTTTCCGTGAACGAACCGTTTCCCCCCACCTATCCGAACGTTTATACCGAAGGTTCCCATCCCCGCCATTGGGGTGCGGGTGTGATCGTGCCGTCGCTGACCTGCCCTTCCGACAGTGAGTCCGGAGTCATCGAGTCCCCCGCACGGGAATACGATCATATGCAGAAGGAGGGGTTTATTTTTGATTATACGGATTGGCAGTTCAGCCGCAGCAACGTAATGTTTAATATGGGGGACGCGCCAATGTATAACTGTGATATTGATACGCCTGCCACCCGCCGCGGTGCATTTACACCCCATTCGTGGAAATCGTTTTCCCATATTACCGACGGGCTGAGCAACACACTCTGCCTGGCGGAATCGATTTCCGGTCCGCCGACCGATGCCGAACGCTACTCAAACGGGAGTTATCTGAGTATCAGCAACTCGAAAAGAGATGTTGCGGCGGCTCCGGACGCGCGGAATCCCAAGTTGATGACGGTCTGGCCGTCGATCTGTCTGGAATCGGTCAGCAGGACCGATCCGATGCGGCTTGATCGGGTTGAACCGTGGGGGGAGCGCGGCACATACTGGTTTTCCGGCCGTCCGCTGGCGAACGGGTTTTCGGCGAATCTGCCCCCGAATACGGTTGCCTGCTCTTTCGGCAAGTCGTCGTTCGGCGCGGTGCTCGGCGGCGTGTCGAGTTTTCATCCGGGCGGAGCGAACACTGCGATGATGGACGGTTCGGTCCGTTTTATCCGTGACGACATCGATACCGGCGATCTTTTCGCTCCCCGGTCGCGGATCATGGAAACGAATCAGGCCGTTGAGGGAAAGAGCGCCTACGGCGTCTGGGGGGCGCTCGGCTCGATTAACGGCGGAGAAAACGTTTCACTGTGAGTGCGGCGTACCGCCGGTGAATCTTCCGGCCGGCACTTCGCCCCGACGGGAGCGAGGTGCCTGATTTTCCGGCGGGTCCTCCCCGCCCGCTTCAATCTCCGATTCGTCCGCAAATTTGCGGCCGCGTCAAAAATGTGTCTCCGCCGCCGCATCATCTTTCGCCGTCCGGCCGCGTTGACAAACCGCGCTCTTCCTATAAAATTCAGGCAGGGACGGTTGGATGAACAGTAAAAAACGATCTTTCCTCTGGGTTTGGCTTCTCCTGCTGATCTTCGGCATTCCGTCGGTCGGCGGACGGGGGCTCCACCTCTTTCTTTCGGGGGAGTCGGGCTGTCCGTGCCGCGTCTGCCGCGATTCCTCTTCGGCCGCGCCGCTTCACGGTTCCGCCGGATATTCATGTTCAGCGGCCGAAAAGACCGTTTTTCCGGTTCAGGCCGGTTCGGTTCCGAATCACGACGAGGGGTGCTGTTTCCTCTGCCGCTTCTTAACTCAGCCGCCGACTGTTTCGGCGTCCTCCCTCCTTCTTTTCGCCTTCGGGCCCGTCGGCACGGTTGATCGCCGGCCGTGTCTGTTCCTTTCATCGTTTCCGGTTTTTCATTCCGGCCGAAGCCCTCCCGCCCCTCTTTTTTAAGCGCTTTTTTGAAATAACGCGAGGGAAACGATTCTGTTTTTCCGTGTCCGTGCCGTTTTTTCCGAGGTGTTTTCGGCGTTGAAAAAACGTAAGGACCGGTTCGGCATGTCCGTCTGACCGTTTTCGGAAATCCCTTTCCGTTCTGTATTGCGGGACGTTTCCGAAATGTTCCGGCGGGGACCCTCGCCGTTTCCGTATCAGTTTCAAAAAGAAAGGTTTTTCCTTGATGAATAGCAATTTGTATTTCTCTAAACGCAACGCGTTCACTCTGGTGGAACTCCTCGTGGTGATCGCGATCATCGGTATTTTGATCGGTCTTCTCCTTCCCGCCGTGCAGGCGGCGCGGGAAGCCGCGCGCCGGATGAAATGTTCGAACAACCTGAAGCAGATCGGCCTGGCGCTCCACAACTACGTCGACGTCAACGAGGCGCTTCCCGCGGCCTGGCGCGGGTACGATGACCACGATCCCGGCAAACCCTGTGTCTACGGCGAACCCGGCTGGGGGTGGGCCGCCGCGATTCTCCCTTTCATGGAAAACGCCAATCTTGCCGGCCTGGCGGATCTGAACGAACCGATCGCCGCCGAAGTGAACGAAAACGTCCGTTCGACGTTCCTGTCCATGTACCGCTGTCCTTCCGATTCGAACTCTCAGCAGACGTTTACCCTGGAAGAATCCGGTCTTCTCGACCATGACCACGATCACGAAGAGGGGGAAGAAGACGATGACCATGATCATGACGGCGATGAAGACGGTCATGACCACGAACACCATCATGAAACCGACTCCTCCACCGTCTTCGCGGCTTCGAATTACGCGGCCTGTTTCGGTACGACGAATCTCCACAACGGGGAAGATTACGGCCATGGGGGGAAATATGAGGGGCAGACCTTTAAAGGAGACGGCGCGTTCTACCACAACAGCGAAAACCGGTTTGAAGATTTTGTCCGGGGCCTTTCGAACACGATCTTCGTCGGCGAGCGCGCGTCGGGCAAACAGCACCGGACGACCTGGGCCGGAATGCCGGAAGGGGACGGGTGCATACCGGCGATCGTATGCGGCACGTTATACAAGGGTTTCGACAACTCCGGCGCCGGACACGGTTTTTCCGGCGATCATCCCGGCGGCGCGAATTTCCTTTTCGGGGACGGCAGCGTTCACTTTTACAGTGAGACCGTCAATCAGGATACGCTGAAAGAGCTGGCGAAACGGAAATAGGCCCGGAAACCCGGCCGTCCCGTAACGGCCGCCGTTCATTCCGCGAAAGCCCGCCGAGAGCGCCGCATGGGTGGGGAAGAATCGGCTTGCTTCCGGCCGGGGGGTTCCCGAACCGGAAAACCTATTCTTCCCCGCCGCTTTCGGGAGTGACGATTTCGTTGATCACCTTTTCGACACCCGGCTCCATTTCAACCGTCAGGACGAGGATATCGACGGTGTAGGAAGAGTCGATCCGTCCGCGGAGGGTGAGGGTGTTCCCCTCAAGGATGAACGAGATCCCCTCTTCCGGGCTGGTGAGGGGGTACCGCGAAAGGACTTCAATCAGGTCGCGCTTGATCCGTCCTCGTGTTTCGTCGTATTCCGCCGGATCGGGAGCGGTGATCTCTTCCTGCCCGTCCATTTCAAGGCGGGGAGGATAGACTTTCGGCGCGTTTGCCCCGGCTGTTGCGGCGACGGCGACCGCCGGGGTCTTGCGGGTGACCGCCGCGGCGGCGACCGCGGCGGTCGGGCTGGAGCTGAACATCTGCCCGAACTTCGTCGTGTCGAACCGGTTGAGGATCCCCCCCATCGAGGTTTTCGAGCCGGAGACGAGGTTGTCCATCGTCGGTTTGACGTTGAACGGCGTTCCCGGCACGATCGAGGTGCGGTCGAGTACAATCGGGGAATAGCCGGCGTCGAATCGGGACGCCCCCCCCAGCCCGAGCGACTCGGCCGTTTCGGACTGCTTCTGCGCGTCGATGCGCGAAAGGGGGCCGAAGGTTAAAACCAGCAAAAGTATGCCGGTTATTCTGGCCCGCCGGAGAAAGAAATCGTGAATTCGTTTCATGGATTTGTCCTTTTTCCTTTCGGGTCGGCGATCCTCGCCGTAGTCTATTCTAGCAATTCCGCCCCCCTCCTGTAAAGGGAGAAAAGGGTGATTTTCCCCCTTTTCCGCGGGATTCGGAGCGGATAAGAGGGATTGACTCGATCCCGCTTTTTTGTCAAAATAAAGAAGATGGGCGACTCTCCGCAGCAGACGGGAAAGTCCCCGTTTTTACGAGGTCAGGACGTCAGGAACATAAAGATAACCGAGAAAAAGCAAGATGGCGAAAGAGGAATCTGGCGGTACCGGAGTGGTTCTGGAAGCTTCGCGCCGCGAAAAACTGCGTAAGATCATCGAGATGGGGATCGATCCGTGGGGGAGCCGGTTCGACGGGCAGCTGTCGATCGGGTCGGTTCGGGCCCGTGAAAACGAAATCGTGGTCGGCGAGCCGATCGCGCCTCCGCCGCCGCCGGAAGGCCAGCCGCAATGGCGCAAACCCGAAATCCCGATGTCCGGACCGACTGTACGCGTTGCCGGGCGGATCATGCTCCAGCGCCGGCAGGGGAAGCTGATCTTCCTGACGATTCGCGACTGGACCGGCCAGATCCAGATTCTGATCGGAAAGAACCAGGTCGGCGAAAAGAACTGGGAGCTGGCGCTCTGTCTCGATCTGGGCGATCTGATCGGGGTCGACGGGGAGTTCAAGAAGACCCAGAAGGGGGAACTGACCATCTTCGCGTCCGGCCTGACCTTCCTGAGCAAGTCGATCGAAACGCCCCCCGACAAGCACAGCGGACTTTCCGACCCGGAACTGCGGAGCCGGCTCCGCTATATGGATCTGGTTCATACCGACGGGGTGATGGAACGGATGCTGAACCGGACGAAGATTCTCGCCTCGATCCGAAAGACGCTCGGCGGGGAGGGGTTCGTTGAGGTCGAAGGGCCGACGCTTCACTCGGTCGCCGGCGGCGCCGCGGCGCGTCCGTTCCTGACCCATCACAACGCGCTCGATATCCCGCTCTATATGCGGATCGCCCTGGAACTCCACCTGAAGCGCCTCCTGGTCGGCGGGATGGAACGGGTCTATGAAATCGGCCGCGTCTACCGGAACGAGGGGATTGACCAGACGCACAATCCCGAGTTCACGATGATGGAGCTCTACCAGGCGTACGGCGATTACCGTTCGATGATGGATATTACCGAAAAGATCATTACCGGTGCGCTCGACGCGATCGGGAAAGGATACAAGATCGAGTGGGCGGGGAAAGAGTTCGATTTCACGCCGCCGTTCGCCCGCCGCTCCTACTTTGAACTGTTTCGGGAAAAGACCGGCGTCGACCCGGCCGACCGGGACGCGGTCAGGGCATACGCCGCCTCGCTCGGTTTGGAAGACCTCGACAAGAAAGACCCGGACGTCATCCTGAACGAAGTCTTTGAAGAGAAGGTCGAAGACGCGCTCGAAGGCCCGGTCTTCGTGACCGACTACCCGGCGAGCATCTGTCCCCTGACGAAGCGGAAGCGGAGCAATCCGGCGATTGCCGAACGGTTCGAACTCTTCATTAACGGAATGGAACTGGCAAACGCCTATACCGAACTGAACGACCCGGATCTGCAGGAGGAGCTGTTCCGCAATCAGCTCGCCGGTCAGAAAGAGGAAGACTCGATGGCCAAGATGGACCACGATTTCATCCGCGCCCTTCGGCACGGAATGCCCCCGGCCGGCGGGCTCGGAATCGGCATCGACCGTCTGGTGATGATTCTGACCAATACGACCAGCATTCGCGAAGTCATTCTCTTCCCTCTGCTGCGTCCCGAGAAGTTCGGCTGAAAGAGCGCGGGGGCGTTCCCCCGCCTTCTTGTTCGCAAGACAAGGATACGTCTAACGAAACACAACAGGAAGTATGTATAAACTCCTTCTGACCTGGCGGTATCTGCTGACGCGCTATATTGCCCTGATCTGCGTGATCAGCGTGACGCTCGGCGTGGCGACGATGATCGTCGTCAATGCCGTCATGCTCGGATTTTCCCGCGAGATGGAAAACCGGATGCACGGCGCGCTTTCCGACGTGACGATCGGCGCGTGGTCGAGCCTACGCGGGATCGAGGACGCCGACGCCCGGATCCGCGATGTCTGGGACGCGGCGGGCGACATGATTGAGGCGGTAACGCCGACCGTCTCGACCCAGGCTCTTCTGAACTACGAAATCGCGCCGGGCGAGGTGATCAACAAGCCGGTCGAACTGATCGGAATCGATCCGGAAACGCAGGAAAAAGTGACCGCGCTGGCGCAGTATCTCCAGCATCCCGAAAACCGGCAGCATACCTCGTTCACGCTCAAAGAGGACGGCTACGACGTACAGAACCACCTGGCGGGGGACCGCGGCGTTCAGCGCCCGGTGCTCGGCACCGCCGGCTGGAAGAAGCGGCGCAGCGACGCGCGCTACGAGAAATACCGCCGGCAGGAACAGGAGCGGCAGAAGGAGGTTGCCGAACATCTGCCGACGCCGCAGTCCGACTTCGATCCGATCGTGGCGGGCGCTCCGCCGGCCGCAGAGCCGGCCCCGTTCGAGTCGCCCCTCGACTTTTCTCCCAGCGACCAAAGCGGCACCCCCGCCTCGCGGAGCATCCCTCTTGAAAACAGCCCCTACGCCGCCGCCCTGGCCGGACTGACCTCGGCGCCCGTCTATTCCGACGAGATCAGTCAGGTCGATCCGCAGCGCGAAGGGAGCGATTCCGGCACGCCCGAGCCGGTCGGCCCTTCTCCCCTCGATTCCTACGACGAGTTCACACCCCATTTCGACAAGGCGACGCAGCAGGACACCGGTGTGATCATCGGAATCGGAATCGTCGGCGGGAACCGGTACAAGGTGACCGATCCCGACACGCAGAAGACCCGCTACTGCGAACCCCTCTTTGTGGTGCCGGGCGACGACGTGACCATCTCGTGCCTTTCGCTCAGCACCGACCGTTCGCTTCCGTCGATCGTTTCGGACCGGTTCACCGTGACCGACCTGTACGAATCGCGAATGGTTCTGTATGACCAGAGTTTCGTCTTCGTGCCGATCGAAAAGCTCCAGCAGATGCGGAACATGATTTCGCCCGATGGGAAGAAGATGGTGACGAACATCCTGATCAAGGCGAAACCGGGGGTCGACATCAACAAACTGCGTGACCGGCTTCAGTCCGCGCCGCAGTTCCCCTCGCACCTGTATATGATCCGCACGTGGCGCGATTCGCAGGCGAACATGCTCGAAGCCGTCTCGATCGAGCTGGGCGTGCTGAACGTCCTTCTCTTCCTGATCGTGGCGGTCGCCGGATTCGGTATCCTGGCGATCTTCTTCATGATGGTCGTCGAGAAGACGCGCGACATCGGCATTCTCAAGTCGCTCGGAGTCAGCGGGTTCGGCGTCATGCAGATCTTTCTGTACTACGGACTGGCGCTCGGCCTGCTCGGTTCGGGGCTCGGCCTGATTCTGGGAATCATCTTCGTGCGGAACATCAACACGCTCGCCTCGTGGCTCTCGCAGGTCATGGGGCATGACGTGTTCAATCCCGAGGTCTACAACTTCTACGAGGTCCCCGCGATCGTCGAGCCGTGGACCGTCTTCTGGATTGTCGTCGGTTCGGTTCTCATCGCGGTCATTTCGGGGGTGATCCCCGCCCTGCGCGCGGCCCGTCTGCGGCCGGTCGACGCGCTGCGTGTCTAAGGGGGGTGTGAATCGCGATGTTCGGCAAAAAACAGAATAACCTTTCCCGGCTCAGTCCCGAAACCGCTGAAATCTATAAAAAGATGATCTCACCCGACGCGAAAAAACCGCTCCGCTCGTCGATGACCCTTTTCTATCCGGGGGGGACCGGTGACGAGGAGCCTGAAACGCCCCGCGCCGCATCGTCCGCGGACACGTCCGGCGCCCGGACGGTCCGGGACGGCGCGGGATCGCCCGCCCGGCGGTTCACTCTTTCATCGATCAAGCGGGAGCCGGCCTCCGTCTCCCGCGCGTATCCTTCCCTGTCGTTTCCGGATCTCAGCGGCGGCGGGACGGACGAGTCCTCTTCCGCCGGTCCGGAACCGGCGGCGCCGGCCCGCGTCCGGGAAACGGCCGTCCCGCGCGGCACGGCAGCGGATGAATATGTGACCTGGACCCCGAAGAAGGAGGGAGACGCCGCCGACTCCCAGCGGACGGGGGGAACGATCCTCGAAGTGAACCGGCTCTACAAGGGGTATGTGAAGGGGAAAAACCTGATCCCTGTCCTCAACGGGGTCGACATTCAGGTCCGGGACGGCGAATTCCTCGCGATCGTCGGACAGAGCGGGTCGGGGAAGAGCACCCTTCTGCACCTGATGGGGACACTCGACGTTCCCGATTCGGGAACCGTTCACTTCGACGGCCAGCGGATCGACAATCTGCCGAGCCGCCGCCGCGACTTCCTGCGGAACCACTATATCGGGATGATCTTTCAATTCTATCATCTGATCCCCGAAATGAACATGATCGAAAATGTGCTCGCCCCGCTCATGGTGCGCGAATCCCTGTTCGGCTATCTCCGCCGGCGCCGGGAGTACATGGCGCACGCCAAAGAACTCCTCGACCTGGTCGGCCTTTCGCACCGGCTCAGGCACCGGCCGAACGAGCTTTCGGGGGGCGAAATGCAGCGCACTTCGATCGCGCGCGCCCTGATCACCAATCCGCGGGTTCTGCTGGCCGATGAGCCGACCGGAAACCTCGATTCGAAGACGACGGTCGAGATAATTAAGCTGCTCCGGTCCTTGAACGCCGAGAAGAAACTTACTATAATCATGGTGACCCACGATATGGAGCAGGCCCGTGACGCAGACCGGGTGGTCCGCCTTGTCGACGGTCAGGTTGTGGAAAGTTTCTTAACCGGCGTTTGACGGTTTTGCAATAGTCAAGGTGTGCGGAGGTGGATATGTCATCGAAGATTTGGCTCGATAAAGGGCTTGTCAGCGAAGAAGACGCGAAAATCAGTGTGTTTGATCATGCTGTCCTTTACGGCGACGGCGTTTTTGAGGGGATGCGGAGTTACTCGAAAAAGGTGTTCCGGCTCAAAGAGCATCTGGACCGGCTCTGGGAATCGGCCCATTCCCTCTGCATCGAGATTCCGATGTCCAAAGAGGAAATGGCCGATGCGGTCTACGAAACCTTAAAGGCGAACGACATCGTCGACGGCTACATCCGTCTGGTCGTGACCCGCGGGAACGGCACCCTGGGGCTCGACGCCCACCTCTGCTCGAAACCGCAGGTGTTCATCATCGCCCGCGGCCTTTCACTCTATTCCGAGGAGCTCTATCAGAACGGAATGAAACTGGTCACCGCCAGTACGATCCGGATGCCCTCCTTCTCGATGAGTACCCGCGTCAAGTCGCTCAACTACCTCAACAACATTCTGGCAAAAATGGAAGCGTACCGCGCCGGGTGTGAAGAGGTCCTCCTTCTGAATCACCGCGGCAACGTCGCCGAATGTTCCGGGGACAACATCTTCATCATCCGCCGCGGCGTCCTTCTGACCCCGCCGCTGGACGCGTGCATTCTGGAAGGGATCACGCGCAACGCGGTTCTGGAACTCGCCGCCGAACTCGGAATTGAGGCGAAACAGCAGAACTTCACCCGCCACGACGTCTACGTTGCCGACGAGTGCTTCCTGACCGGCAGCGCCGCCGAGGTGATCCCGGTTACCGAACTCGACGGCCGCGTGATCGGCAGCGGCAAAGCCGGTCCGATCACAACCAAAATCCTCGCGGCGTACCGCGAACTTGTCCGTAAGTGAGGTCCGTCCGATGAAACCGACCGAAGGAGAACCGTCGCGCGAGATCCTCGAGTGCTTCGAAAATCCGTGCCCGACCCGCGACTTTGTCATTGAACACGTCTGTCCGGAGTTCACCTCGGTCTGCCCGAAAACCGGGCAGCCCGATTACGGGACGCTTACGTTCCGTTATATTCCCGCCGCCAAATGCGTGGAACTCAAAAGCCTGAAACTCTATCTGCAGAAGTTTCGGAATCAGGGGATTTTCTACGAGGCGGTGACGAACCGCATTCTCGACGATATGGTCGCGGTGCTCGAACCGAAATATATGCGCCTGACCGCGGAGTTCACGCCGCGCGGGGGAATCCACAGCATTATCACCGCCGAATACAAAAGCGGAGAAGAGGAGTCCGGCCGATGAGAACGCGTTTTCTTTCCGCCTTTCTGTTCCTCCTGATTCTGGGCGCCGCGGCGTTTGCCCGTGCCGACGAGCTGCGCGTGATGTCGTACAACGTCTGGCTCGCCCCGACGCCCGAAAGCAACGACTGGCCCGCACGGCGCGACAATCTGGTCGCCGACATCCGGGCGACCGATCCCGATCTGTTCGGCCTGCAGGAGGCGTACAAGCATCAGCTCGACTACATCATGGCGGCGCTTGAGAAGTACTCCTATGTCGGAGTCGGCCGGGACGACGGCGCCGAAGGGGGGGAGTACTGCCCCGTCCTCTTTAAGACCGAAAAATTCGATCTTCTCGATTCCGGCACCTTCTGGCTGAGCGAAACGCCCGACGTCCCCGGCAAAAAAGGGTGGGACGCGGCGTGCAACCGCGTCGTCTCGTGGGCGAAGCTCCGCGACAGGGCGAGCGGCCGCGTTCTGGTCTATGCCAATACCCATTTCGACCACGTCAGCGAAAAGGCGCGGGGCGAAAGCTCGAAACTGATCCTCAAGTTCAAAGAGGAAAAGGCGAAAGGTCTGCCGTTCATCATCACCGGCGACTTCAACTCGGTCGATACCGACGCCGCCTACAAGACGATCGTTGCCGGTCTGCGCGACGCGCGGAAGGCCGCCCGCGCCGCGAGCGGGGGAGTGCGGACCTGGCCCGCCGAAAAGCCGGTCAAAAAGGGGGAGAATGTGATCGACTACATCTTCCTCACCGGCGATTTTACCGTCGAGACGTTTGACATTCACTCCGATCCGCCCCAGAGCGATCCGCTCCCTTCCGACCACTACTCGATCGACGCGCTTCTGACCTGGTAAACACGGTTTCGGGAGCCGTCTCAGGGTATCGGTTCCTTTCGAGAGGTCCTTTCCCCCCCGTTCCCGGCCCGGCTGCCGGTAAGAGGGAGGGGAAGGGCCCGTTTTTTGTACAGGTTCCGGACGTGTTCCCCCGTGCCGTTTCGGCTCCTCCTGCCGCCCCGGAATAGAGTCCCGGTTTTCCGTTTCCTGTACCAATGACCTCGGATTTGTCGTTCGAAGAAATTTTTTCCTCGGCTTGAACCGTTGACAGTCCTTGGGGAATCAGGTATTCTGGAAGCAGTGTGAACGTGTCGGCCGGCTGTTTGCGGATTATTTGAAAAACAGGTCGCGATGATGATGTTTTCCCGTTCCGGACCATTCGCTTTTCGGCGCCGCTCCGATCTTTCGGGGCACCGGGGGATTCTCCGTCTCTTTGTCAATTTCGTTTCTTTGCCGTTTCG
>ONWH01000210.1 GCA_900321495.1 uncultured Planctomycetota bacterium | reverse complement strand
GCAATGATTTCCGATCCGATTGGATCAATTTTGCCGACTTTGAACCCGATTTCGGCTTCCAGTGATTCCGCCCCCGCCTGATCGCCCGTGCAGAGATCAAACCGCGCACGCGTACGGAGCAGTTCGTCGATCCGGGCGGCGAACGTCTCCAGTGTTTCTCCGGGTGCGGCGATCAGTCCGTGCGAATCCAGTTCGTACGGAGTGTTCGGATTGTCCCAGTCGACGGACCAGGCGTCTTTGCCGTTGAATATCACGAAAAAAGCCTTTCGGGATGAGATCGTTTTATGGATTTGTGGTTTTGGACCGCGCGGAACCGACGTGACGGAGCGCGCCGCGAACCGCGGTCATTCTGTATAATGTTGTACATGAAAACCGATTTTTCAAGCAGTATTTCCAAAAAAACGGAAAAAGAATCCGCCGCATCCGCGAAGATGTCCGCATGTGCCCGGTTGCGCGGGGGGCGTCCGGCGGCATCCGAAGCGTCCGGCGTCTCCACGATGTCAGGACGATGATTGATTGCGGCTGGTGCGGGAATCGGGGGGAATGTCCTCTCCGTCCGTCGTCTCCCCGTCCGATCCGTTTCGATCGCACTTCTCTTCGAAAATATTTAAATAAAAAAAATAATTGACTTTATGGGAAAAAGCGGATATATTAATATCATGTACGCTACATGTTTTCTCATATACCGTCCTGAAAGAATCGTTATCCGAATCCCCTGAAAGGTTTCTTTGTCCATGCAAGTGTCAGTTGACAAAAACACGTTTTCGAATTATCTAGTAATGCTGATTCGGATGTTTCAGGGGCTTCTGGTCACACGGTGGCTGATCGAATACCTGGGCGACAGCGGCTACGGATTATGGATGCTGCTTTGGACATTCTTCGGCTATGCTCTGCTGATGGATTTCGGCGTCGGCATCGCCGGACAGAAATATACCTCGCAGGAACTGTTCAAGCGGGACATCCGGCATTACAACTCCATCATCTCCATGATTTTCACGTTCCACGCGCTGATGGCGCTTCTGATCGTCCTCTGCGTGGTTGGCGCGTCGTGTTTCCTGGAGAAACTCTTCAATGTCCATGATCCGGTTCAGCTGGCGTATTGCCGCAGGTGTTTCCTCGTTTTTTCGCTCGGCGCCGCGGCATTGTTTCCGTTCGGCGTTATGAACGAGATCCTGGTCGGTCTTCACAAAATCTATGTAAATAACTATATTCTTGCCGTGGGGCGTCTTTTCGAACTCTTCGGATTTCTGACCATCTTGAAGTGCGGAGGCGGCCTTTTCGAGATCGTGTGCTACGAAGTGTGCGTCATGGGCGCCGAACGGATTGCCGCATGGATTTGCGCGGCGCGGATGATCCCGGGGTTCCGGATCCGGCTGTATCTTTTTGACCGGGAGATCTTCCGCGAGGTGTTCGGTTTTTCGAGCGGCACGTATTTCATGTCTTTGGCGAAGCTGCTTCGGACTCAGACGCGGAACCCGATCATCAGCAAATACTGCGGCCTGGATTCCGTCGGCATTTTCAATCTTTCCGCCCGTCTTTCCAATTTGTGCAATCAGGCGATCGGACAGTATGACAACAATGTTCGGCCTGTGACGGCACAGCTGTTTCACCGCGGCCGTTTCCGGATGCTTCGCGATTTTATCGTGAAGTCCATGCAGTGGAACATGTTCATGTGCTGTCTGATCATCATTCCCGCGATCATGCTCCGGGACGAGGCGATCACGGCGCTGTTCAAAAAAGAGGTCACGCCGCTGATCCATGACCTGAGTCTGCTTTCTCTGCTTGGATCATTCTCCTGGCTTGCCCTGACTCAGATTCCGTCCTCCGTGATGCTGATGTGCGAAAAACACCATTTGCTGGCCTGGACCTCAATGGCCGAGGCGGTCGTCGTGATTACGCTGAACATTCTGTTTCTCCGGGGTTCGTACAGCATCGCCTGCATTGAGATCATTTCGATCTGTGCAAGTTTCGTCCTCTTTGCCTCGGTCAGGTTCCCCTCCATGCTTCGTATCATTCACGGCAGGGCGCTGCGGGAATTATGGAGCATCTATGTTCCCTCTCTGCTGGCGGCGGTTCCCGCGATTGCCGTCCTGTTTTTCTGCAAGAAGTTCCTTCTTGGTCACATTCACAATTTCCTGCTCTGCGCCATCTGCGGAACTGTCTACGCCATTGTTTATATGGTCATATCCTGGCAGTTCCTGATCGGCCGGACCAAGAAGGAACTGTGGAAGCGCCGCGTGATGATCCGGGCGCGCAAGTATCTGAATAAAAGCTGAGGAAAGCCGGCCCGTTTTTGCGAAAAGACTCCGGAAAACAGGCGTTTTCCGGAGTCAGGTCGTTTCGGAATGCCGCGGGATCGTTCAACTGCTGTGGAGGAGATCCCGGAATTCGTTCTGCGCGTCGTGCATGGATCGCACGAATTCGCCGATCGTGGCGTCCTCTTCGGGGGTAAGATACTGCTCCACGATGCCGCTGAAGAACGTTTGTTCCGCCTGGTCGGCGAACCTGTCGAAATCGTCGCGGATGCGGTCAAGTTCCTCCGGCGGGATCTCGTGGATGTTCTCGCGCATCATGTCGAGGCCGCTCCGCACGAAGAGCGTTGTCTGATGCATCTGGTTGTCGATGTTGAAGCGTTCATGGGGCGGCAGAGAACGGTATTCCTCAAGCCCCTTGACGAGTTCCCGTTCGAACTCCTCCGGCGTCGGCATATGGTCGAAATCGTTGCCGTCGGGCAGCAGACGCGACACGTCGCCGCGCCGTTCCCCGCGGAATCCGCCTCCGCCCCCGCCTCTGCGGCCGCGCCTCCGCGGCCTGTCTTGATTCTGCTGCTTTTCCTCCTGTTCAGGCTCGTCCGCCTTTTCGGCGACCGCCTCGGTTTCCGGCTTGCGGTTCCGGGCGTTGATCGTAAGGATCACGGCGCTGGCGGCGGATATGACGCAGGCACATAGGGCCAGAGAATATAATGCGGTTCTGGTTTTCTGATTCATTTCAAAACCCCTTCCTGACAAACAAGCTGCTTATTTATTCGTTCAACTAGTAAATATATCACCACGGCCGTTTTTGTCAAGTGAAAAAATGATTTTCCGGCGTTTTTCCTGCTCCTTAAGGGTATCTCAAAAATTCGATCGGATGGATTTTCAGCGTATGGGCTAAAAGGCTAATACAGGAAGATTTGAGCGTGGCTGCCTGAAGGTAACCACCAAAAATCTTACCAGTTGGACTTTGTCCAGACGTGAAAAGCCGCCGAAAACCAATTTTTAGAGGCGCCCTTAATGCGCGCCGAACAGTCCGGGCGCCAGCATCATCAGGTCGGTCGCAAGTTCGAACAGGTCGTCCGCCAGAAAGAACAGCAGAAAGATCAGGAAGATCG
>ONWH01000290.1 GCA_900321495.1 uncultured Planctomycetota bacterium | reverse complement strand
GCCGCGCTGACCCCTCTTACCGCCGACGCGCCGCCGGAAGACCGCGCCGCCGTCGACGCGCGGGCCGCGGAGCTCGCCGCGCTGATCCCCGCCGAACCGGTCCGGCTCATTCCGCCGATCACCGACCGCGAAACGTGGGAGAAGTTCGCCTCCCTCTTCGATTCGTCCCGAATCGTCGACGGGGCGGCGAAACTCCTGACCGAACCGATTCCGGAACTCCCCGAAGACCTTTACAAGGAATTCTACGTCAACGGGAACCGCACGAATTACCAGAACGCGCGGCAGGTCTGGGCGGACCGGTGTATGACACTGGCGATGGCCGAACTGATCGAAAACAAGGGGCGGTTCCTCCCCGCGCTCGAAGAGATCGTCCGGAAGTTCTGCGATTACCCGAGCTGGTCCCTGCCGGCGCACGATTACGGCGCGCAGATTTACGACGGCAAGATGTCCGCCGCCGACCTGGCCGCCACCAACCTGGCCGGGGAACTCGGCCTGATCCGCTCCGCGATGGAATCGGTCCTTTCGCCCGGCCTGTGCCGGACCGTCGAAGAGAATATCCGCCGCCGCGTACTCGAGCCGCTCCGGAAGAACGTCTGCGGGGAAAAGAACCGGATGATGTGGTGGGTGACCGGCACGAACAACTGGAATCCCGTCTGTTTCTGCGGCACGACCGCCGCGGCCCTTTCGGTCTGCCGGTCCGCCGACGAACGCGCGTGGTACCTCGCCGCGGCCGAACATTTTGTCTCGACCCGTTTCTTCAGCGGGATCACCGACGACGGCTACTGCAGCGAGGGGATCGGCTACTGGAATTACGGATTCGGGGAGTTCGTCCGTCTGGCCGAAATCGTGTGGCGCGCCTCGGGCGTCGTGAACCTCTACCAATGCCCGAAAGTCCTCCCTCTCGCCGAATTCGCCTTCAAAATGGAAGTTGAACCGGACCGCTACGCCGCGTTCGCCGACTGCTCGCTCACCGCCCGTCCCAACAAGGGGCTCCTGGCGCTCCTGAGCCGCCGGCTCGGACTCGGAATGACCGAACTCGAACGCGCCTTCGCCTACCCCCGGTGGTATGCCGGGAGCCCCCTTTCGGCTTCCGTCTACTTCTTCGGGCCGCTCGAGTCGGGCGGTGAACTCGCCCCCCTGGTCACCCCCGCCGCCGAAACGCGCGACTACCTCGCCGAACCGGTCAGCCGGTTCCCCGACGCCGGCGTGGTCGTCTGCCGACCGGCGGAAAAGGGGGACGCGGCAATCGCCGCCGTCTTCAAGGGAGGACACAACGACGAGATGCACAACCACAACGACGTGGGAACCTTCTGCGTCCTGCGCGGCGGCGTCTGGCTCATCTGCGATCCGGGGGGAGAAACCTACACGAGGCGGACCTTCTCGCCTCAGCGCTACGAGGGGGAACTCCTCAACTCGTTCGGCCATCCGGTTCCGCGGATCAACGGCAAACTCCAGGCGGCGGGCCGGGAGGCCGAGGCGAAAGTCCTCGAATTCAGCGATACCGAAGAGGCCACGGTCTGCACGCTCGACCTGACAAGCGCCTATCCCGACGCGGGAGTCGAAAAGGTGACCCGCCGATTCGAATTCGCGCGGGGCGGCGCCAGCCGCGTCACCGTGACCGATACCGTCACATTCGCGCCCGGCGCCGAAACGGAAGCGGAATTCCCGGTCATCACGTTCGAGGACCGGACCCCGGTCGACGAAAAGACGCTCCTGATCACCCCGCGTCCCGCCAAGGACGGGTCGGTCGGTCCGGGGATCAGGGTCACCGTCTCGGCCTGCGACGAGAACGGCAATCCGGTTCCGGCCGCGTATTCCGAAACGACCGTCGGCGAAAACGACCCGCTGACCACGTCCAATCCGAGCCGTCCGGCGTGGACGGCACGCCTTGCCGAAGGGCGCACGCTGAAATTCTCGATGACCGTCGAATAGATCTCCGCAGGATCCGCCCGGCGGCTTAACACACAGGAGATTCCGATGATAAAACGCATTTTCACGGCGCTTTGCGGTATTCTCGTTCTGAGCGCGGCGCTCGCCGCCGCGGAATACCCGAAACGGATCGTTTTCGATACCGATATCGGCAGCGACGTCGACGACGGGCTGGCGCTTTCGCTGATCCACGCCATGATCGGCCGCGGCGAACTCGATCTTCTGGCAGTCACGTCGACGAACGCCAGCGGCCTGGTCCCCCGCTATGTGCGCATGCTGAACGCCTATTTCGGCCGGCCCGACATTCCGATCGGCACGCCCGACATGCCGGCGATGCGGATGGACGGGAACTTTATGCAGCTGACCCTCGACGCGCTCGAAGCGCGGTACGTCGCCGACCCGTCGGCTCCGCCCCCCGCCGAACCGGCGGTGCCGCTCCTGCGCCGCGTTCTGGCCGAATCGCCCGACCGTTCGGTCACGGTTCTGACGGTCGGGTTCGCCACGAACCTGGCGCGCCTTCTGGACTCCCCCGCCGACGAAATTTCGCCCATGACGGGCCGGGAACTGATCGCCCGCAAGACCGACCGGCTGATTATCATGGCGGGCACATTCAGCGGCCGGCCCGCCGACTACGTCGAAAACAACATCCGGTTCGACATTGACGCGGCACGCCGCGTCGCCGGCGGCTGGCCCGTTCCGATCGTCTGGGAAGGACACGAGATCGGATCCAGTCTCCTCTTCCCCCTCGACCGGCTGCAGCGCATCTTCGCCGCCGATCCCGATATGCCCGCGTATGTCTCGTGCCGGCATTTCGGAATTCCGACGATGGCGCTCTGGGATCTCGCCGTGCCGCTCTTCGCGGTTCATCCCGGCTATTTCCGGCTCAGCCCGCCGGGCCGCGTCGCGATCCGCGAAGACGGCACCTGCGCGTTCACGCCGGAAGAAAACGGCCGCGACCGCTATATCGAGCCGCTCACCGGCGAGGAATCGGTCCGCATCCTCGAGGCGTTCGGGTGGCTCCTCTCGCAGCCTCCGCGCCGAAACGCGGACTGACCGAAACCTGTCCGTTC
>ONWH01000078.1 GCA_900321495.1 uncultured Planctomycetota bacterium | reverse complement strand
CAGGTCGACCCCGTCGTCATCACATCGTCGACAAGCAATATCCTTTTTCCGTCAATCTCGTTTCGGCGCCGTGGGAAAACACGAAAAGCTCCCAAAATATTTTTTCGCCGGAGATCTTCGGAAAGGGTCGCCTGGCGAACCGTCCAGCGGATACGCCGGACGATATTCGTTCGGCAGCCGACACCCAGGCGCGCGGCGACAACGCGTGCGATCAGTTCCGCGGAATTGACGCCGCGTACGAGATACCGTAAAGGGTGCATCGGAACAGGGATTACCAGATCGGCGCCGGCCGAGATGAGACGGTCTTTCCGTTCGCGGCAGAGCAGAAGCGCAAACGTCTCGGCCAGCACACCTTCCGTTTCCCGCTTCATTGAAAGGATCTGCTTCGAGAGAGGGAGATGATACCCCCCCAGCGCCACTGCGGAGTCAAAATGGAACTTCTCGTTCCGGCAGGCCCCGCAGCCGATCGTTTCGGAACAGGAATGCGCCAGAGGCTTTGCGCAGCGGGGACAGAGCAGCAAGCCGTCCTCAATAATAAGCCTGCGGCATTGACCGCACAAAAGAAGACGGTCCGGATCGGCTGCGGTGGGAGAATCCTCGGCCCACTCCGGAAAATGGCCACAGACGACACACTGCGGGGGACAAAGCAGATCGGCCACGCACCGCGCCGCAGAATAAAGGCGGGAAAGAGAGGCTGAAAAACTTCTCACAAAAAACGCCTCCGACATCCTCCGAAACGAAAAGAAAAGAAATAATGGGGAAGAAAAACAACAGTATCTCTTCCCCATCTTCCAATACGGTCAGTTCAGTTCAATCCACTGACCGCCCGATTGCGCGGAACGGTGCGCGGCATAGCACAGACGCACGTTCCGCAGACCGTCCGAACCGTCGAGCGGTTTTTTCTCGATGATCGACAGGGCATGGGAACGGATCATCTCCTGATAGATGTTCGGCGTCGGTTCGTCACTGAGGGTGATAGTCTCCTGCGAGGAAAACCGGTCGAGCTCCAAACGCATCGGGACCGGTTCATCCGGGTAGCCGGAAAGCTGGAACATTGAGCCGAAACTCCGCAAGACCGCTTTACTTCCATAAAGCTCATAGCCGAGATTCGAAAGCGTTCCGCCCAAACCGCCCCGCAGTTCGCTGAACGCCACACGAACCGAACCGGCGAGCTCTCCGTCCATTTTGAAACGGATGTAGGCGCCGTCCTCCGCCTCAATTCCGAGCGTCTTGGGATAGTAAACTGCCGCCAGTGCGTCAATCTTTTTCCCGAAGATGAATTCAGCCATGTAAAAGCAGTGACTGGCGACATCACCGATCGGACCGCCGAGTTCCGAAACATTCGCGCAGCGCCAGGCCGCAGCCTCTTCCGGCGTGAACCCGTAGGCGAACTCCATATGGAAACAGGAGTCATTGACCGCGCCGAGTTTCCCCTGCGCAACCAACTCACGGGCGAAACGGTTCAGTTTGTTATGAACCATCATGTGATCCACTCCAAGCGAAAGCCCCTTTTCAACCGCAAGCTTTGAAATCGATTCCGCCTCGGCAACCGTCGGAGCGAGAGGTTTCTCTAAAAGGACATGTTTCCCGGCCCGAATCGCCTTTTCGGCCAGGGGGGCGTGGGTGGTGTTGTTCGTCGCGATATAGACCGCGTCGACCTGCGGGTCGGCCAGAAGGACATCGGCATCTGCATACCACCTAAGACCGAGCGCCTCGGCCGCCTCACGGCGTGCCGGATTGACGTCACACGCACCGAGAAGCTCGTATTCGGCCGGTTGGTCGGCAAAGCGTGCCTTATCACATGCAAACCCCTCTTTGGCGATCCGGTTTTCGGCAATCCCGCCGAATCCGATCAGAGCATATTTGATTTTATTCATGGAAAACCTTTTCTCCTGGCGTCATTTCATGTAGGCGTCCGCCACTTTCCTGAACGCATCGATACAAGCCTGAATATGCCGCGGTTCGTAGACCGGGTGGGTAAAGAACGAAATGGTGCGGTCAGTCATCCAGTTTGCCTGTTTGCAGTTAAACTGCGTGTAGTCGATATGCCGGGCCGACGGATCTTCAAACGGATACCGTTTTTCGCCGAACCCGAACCGGTCAACGAAGGCTTTCTCTTTGTACATTTCGGGCCAGAGAACCGAGTAGACCGGAACTCCTTCGGCGGCAACCGCGGCGATGAACTTCTTGATGTCAACTCCATCAATGAGTTTGTCGGTATCAAGAACGAAGGGAGCCCACCAGAACGCATTCTGACGCTCTTCGGTATCCGGCGGACAATAGAGAACGAGCGGATGATCTTTAAACGCGTCGATCAGCATGCGGCCGTTGCGGCGGCGGTTCGGCAGATTCCATGTGTCAAACCTTTCCAGTTCGCAAAGCCCGATCTGAGACTGCATTTCCGTCATACGGAAGTTGTAACCGACCCGGCGGTGGATATACATCAGCTTCCCTTCCATTTCAAGAAGGTTCAGCCTCTCACGCACATCGTAACCGTGGTCGCGGAGCGAACGGCACTCCCAGGCAACATCGTCATTATCTGTCACGACCATTCCCCCTTCACCACCGGTGGTGAAGTGTTTGCTCTGACAGAAGCTGAAGCAGCCGACATCGCCGATCGTCCCTGCCTTTTTCCCCTTATAGACACCTCCGAAGCATTGCGCGCAGTCTTCGATGATCTTCAGGTTGTACTTCTTGGCCAGGGCGATGATCGGATCCATATCGACGACAATCCCATAGAGGTGAACCAGAAGAATCGCCTTGGTCCGTTCGGTGATCTTATGCTCGATATCTTCCGGTGAAAGGACGTGATCCGTTCCGACATCGGCGAAGACGGGAAGCGCGCCGGCTTGGAGAACGGCAAAGCTCGACGCAATAAAGCTGTAACTCGTACAAATCACCTCGTCGCCGGGACCAATTCCAAGTGCCGAAACGGCGACGTGGAGAGCCTCAGTCCCATTTCCGACACTGATCGCGTTTTTCGTTCCGAGCCACTCAGCCCATTTCTTTTCAAACTCCATTCCGATCGGACCGGTCCAGTAATTGACCTTTCCGGATCGGAGAACGTCTGCGGCTTTTTGGACCGTCGATTCTTCAAAACTGGGCCATCCGGGGAACGGTTCGTTAAAAACCTTTTCGCCGCCGTCGATTGCAAGTTTACTCATAGAACACTCCTTAAATTCTCCAAATTGATTTAATGTTGTTACGTTTAATTTGATAACGGCCCTTACGGGCACTTTCATTTTATGCGTTGTCGGCCAGACGGTTGAGCATTCCGTAGACCAGCTTGCGGACTTTTCGCTCAGCGAGCGGTTCGAGACAACTCGTTCGTGCGCGCCACGTTGTGTATCCGCCGAGACGGAACGACTCCTCGGTCGGCATGTAGCCGTTGCACCCGTTCGCCAATGAAATCACAATTGTGTGCGGGAACGGGCTCATGAAACGGATTTCACGGCCGGTCGCGGTATAGACTTCCATCGGAAGACCGACGATCGCGGTATCGCCGACACGGATGGTCTGGATTTTCACCTCGCGCGTCGGTGGAAGCTTATTCAGAACAATCGATTCCCATGCGTAGGCATCGTTGTAATCTTTCAGTTTTTCAATCGAATCGATCCCGCGGTCGGCCAGATACGCTTCTGCCTGTCGAAGCTGATCGGCCGTCGGCTGGCGAATTCCGAGCGTTATCTTTTCTTCAATCATCGCCAGACGGGGTGCGGAATCAAAATCGATCTGCGGATAAGCGCCCAATGCCGCCTTGGCGACCGATTCTCCGACCGAGATCTTTCCGAACTCCCGTTTCGGGTTTCCGAGAAAATCGATACTGTTGCAATCACCGCTGGTACCGTTTGACATGATCGCGGTAAAGCCGTCCGGTGCGTTGAGTCCTTTCGCCATCCTGTCACAGAAGACGCCGAAATAGTCCGCCGAAAGTGCCTTCTCTTCGGCGTAGTGGGTTGAATAATTCCCTAAGAGTGCATAAGGCACGCCGTCCGTTGTTCGAAATGCCAGTATCCGGACGGCAGAATCGGCCTTGTCGGTCGGACAGACAACATTTTTCTCGACGTTGAACGGATTCATCTGCGCAATATCACCGGGGGACCCCGTAAACTCGGGATTGACCGTCCAGGCGGTTCCCGGTTTCATAATAAACCTTCGGCAAAAGACGTTCGACGGATCTTCCCCCTGACCGAACCCAGCCTCAACTTCCGTAAAACTCTCCGATGCCTTTTGTGCAGCTTCAACGATCTTGTCGAAAAGAAACGCTCTGTACTCTTCATCAACCCCTGTTCCCAGAATAGCCACAACGCTCGGGGCCGAATGGCAATGTGTCGCCGAAATGAGCATCCGGTTTTCAGGAATCCCCGTCGTTTCTTTGATCTTCTTTTTGACCGCATCGAGGAAGTCAGCCGGCATCATGCAGGTGTCAACAACCGCCAGAAGAATTTTTTCTTCCCCCTGGCGGAATGCAAACGCACGGACTGAAAGGGGATCGCCGATCTCGTTAAACCAACGCGCCTCGAACTGTCCGTTCACCAAAATCGGTAATTTCGCCGGGGTAATGTCGACTCGCACCCGACCTGCATAAAGTTTTTTCATGACAGACTCTCCAATAATGCTCGGAAAGAAAAACCGCACACCGCAAGGGAGAACGGCAAAGGTAAAAATTTCCAAATGGACAAATAACCGAACTAATTCCCCGTTTCCCGCTGATACTTTTCGGCACGTCGAGACCAAAGGAAGGGACGTATGAGACTCTCTTCCAAGAGGGGAATCTCCGAACGTATCCGTTCGACCGCAGCGCCCGGCAGAGGTCCCTTCCGAGCGTAGGAACAGTTCTCGGCGAGCTGCTCCTTATTGTCGACGCCGAATACAATACTCGCCACCCCAGCAAGGGAGACAAGATATCGGAAACAGAGTTCCTTGACAGAAATGCCAAGCACTTCGGCAATCCTCTGCGCTCTCTCTCGCCATGGGAGGAGCTCACGCAAATGGGGCGGAAAGTCACAGTCCGGGATCAACAAAAGCCCCTGCAGGCAGGCACTCCGTGTAAAGATAAAAGCTCCCCGCTCCGGCGCACTGTCAATGAATTCGTCAAAACGCCGATCGACTAAATTTGAGGGAAGCTGCACATATTCCGCGTGGCGCACAATCTCGCGGAATTCAATGAGTGACGCTCGCGAATCAAGCGAGATACCCGCACCGTCGGCATACCCCTCGGCACAGATGCGTTCCAATATGGAAAAATAAGGGAGGTTCTGCTCATTGTGAATCAGAACCGCTCTGAGTTTCGGACACCGGAGCCGCTCAAGCGAACGTTCAAGGGAATCACGAATCAGCTTTTCAGCGTCTTTTTCGGGCGTATCGGCCGGAAAGATCGGAATTTTGGTAATGATCTGAAATTTATCGGCAAGCCCCGATTCTTCCAGGGCACGACCGAGAACCTCTTCGCTGCTGCCGTAAGCCGCAGCGGTATCAAGCGTGTTAACGCCGAAACCAGCGGCGGCACGCAGAATCCCCCTCACCTTTTCGAGGGAGGGCTGACCTTCCTTATTGGCAATTCCGTAGTTGAGACCGAACTGAACCGTTCCCAACATCATTTTTGAAAAGGTCATCGAGCGGTATACCCTCCGTCAACGGGAATATTCGCCCCGGTGATGTAAGACGAAGCATCTGAAGCCAAAAAGACAATCACCCCCTTCAAGTCATTCTGACCAGCCAGGCGGCCGAGCGGGGTATTCTTGCAGTAATTTCGGACAAATGCCTCTGGCTGATTATTCGCCAGTCCGCCCGGATGGACACAGTTAACGCGGATATTAAACGGTCCGAGTTCACTGGCGGCCCAACGGGTAAAATTCGCCATTCCCCCTTTTTCAAAGAAATAGATCGGCGAAGGGGTCCCCATCCCTTCGGTCCCCTCGTAGTTTGTGGGATTCCCCCCGACCAACCCCATATAAGACCCGATGTTGATCACCGAACCCGAGGAGTTTTTCTTCATCATTTCAACGGCGCGCCGCGTAATATGAAAGAGAGACGAAACATTGATCCGAAGACTCTCATCAAAAACCTCCATCGGCTGATCCCACCGTGCGCAGGCGCACCGGGTCACCGCATTATTGACCAATATGTCGACCCGCCCCGACTTCTGGGCTACCGTATCGATCAGACGGTCAATCGACTCTTCCGAGGCAAGGTCAAGTTCCAGTGCGTGAGCCCCGAGCGGTTCGGCCACTTTTTCGAGTGCTTCAAGATGACGCGAAGCGATCCAAACATCCGCACCGGCCTCGCAGAGTGCCTCGGTAATCTGCCGGCCGTACAGTCCGGCGCCGCCGGTCAGAATCGCTGTTTTCCCTTTGAGCGAGAAGAGATCCATTACGTTCATCTTTGATGTCTCCTGTATCTGATCGATAGTTCAGGACCTGCTGGTTTCAGACCGAATTGAGGACAGTAGCACACCGTCAAAAAGGCCTGCCTGTCAAATCCGAGCGGCTGCGGCCGCACCGCGTCTGCCATCCGGACGCGCAAAACCCTCTCCCCGGGATCAATATACCACCTTCGAAACCGTTTCGCAATCACTCTTCCTCAGGTTCTTCTTTCTCGGCACGGCGGAAAACGAGGGTAACCTCGGTTCCGAGCGGAGGGATATTGTCCGGATTCGGTTCAAAGGCGAGATTTTCATTGTCTGAAGTACTCTCAAACGGAACGTCGAGGATCGTCGCAGCAAAATTGGAAATACCAATCAGTTCTCCGGTAATATTCGCCATGTAGTAGGGATTCCCTTTCTGGTCCTTCCCGGAAATACTCCCGGTGAATACCCAGGGAGATGAGAGTGGTTCTCCTGTCTCGGAATTCCGCACCAGTTCGCCTGCGGGAAGTTCCCGAACCTGACCGTCCTCCCCATTCCATCGAACCTGAATTTGGATCTTTTCACCGGAGGGAGGGACGAACTCCGGATCATAGCGGACAGGATGCCCCTTATGGGCGCCGATCACCAAAAGACCTGCATGAATCAGGTAAGGCTTCACATCAATCGCAATGATCGATTCATACTCTTTGCTGCCGGTACGGCAGGCGAAAAACTCGAGAAGCCCCTCCCGAAGCGTAATCTTCCCGACCACAACCAATGCATCGCGGTCGGCGGTTACCCAAATCGGTTCGACGGGATCAAGACGTTTGAGTGTTTCGGGTGTATCGTAAAGCGGCGAGATATCCGCCGTTGCAGACCGCTGTTGCTCAGCGGGGAGGAATGCAGCGGCCGCCATAACAAAAAGCCCGAAAATAAACAAATTTCTACTCATCAGAACAGGTCAATCACCTCGTCGAAGGGAGAAAAAAAGAGTTCGTCACCGGTTGCGAGCGCACGGACCGCACGCGGATAGGTCAGATCGTCGTCGCCCGCTTCCGCGCCCCAGTTCGAACCGAGGAAATTACGGTCAAGACCGCCGATGTCGCCGTCAGCGTTGATGTCTGCATAGAACCGGTATTCGTCATCACCCTCTTCGGCTCCCCACGAAACCGCCAGAATGTTCCGGTCAAGACCGCCGATGTCGCCGTCGTTGTTGATGTCCATCGGACAGACGTTGAATGTCTTCGTACGGCTCCAATCAGAATCCGTGTAGGAAACACCGTCGCCCAGCGCGCGGACGCGGTAGGTCACGTCGGCGCCGTAGGCCAGGCCGCGGATCACCGCGGCGGTCCCATCCGCCGCTACGGTCGACCAGGCATTCCCGTCGGCCGTGTACTGAACTTCGTAACTCGAGGCGTGCGCCACCGCGCTCCACTGAATGTAGTGGCGGTTCGCGCCGTAGGAAACGTAAACACCGCGGGTGCCCGTCGTGATCGCCGGAGCCGCAAGCTGTTCCCCTTCTCCGGCAACAGTGACCTCAGCGCTTCCGAATGCGATTTCCGACGAGGCGAGTGAACCGACGTCAAGCCGTGCTATGTTGAAGATTTCACTTTCGCTCCCGCCGTATGTCGGCGTTGCGGTCAAAATCGTGCCGACCCCATGACCGGTCACCATGAAACTGACCGTCCCAAGAAGAGCCCAGGAATCGACGGCCAGCGATGTTGTGCCGGGATCGCACATTCCGCCGACCATCGTCACGCGCCCCGGGACATCGGTCATGCTGTAGGTGGCCATATTCGGATAGAGATCACTCGGCGTAAAGAGGCCGACTTCAAAGACCGAATCGGTATAGACCAGATCGAGATATCCGCCGACCGCCGCAAGAGGACTTCCGTCGGCATTTTTTATCCAGATCTGAGTATAGAGAATATCATCTGATTGGGCGGCGGTCACCGACTTTTCAAGGGTATCAGTCTGCGAAACGGATGCGGGCGAGTAGGAAACAACGAGCGAAATTTCCAATTTCTCCCCCGTGTCAGCGGTTATCTGCGGGGGATCGGTTTGCGGAATATTTCGGGAAACCAACTCGGCAAAAGCGGACACATCGCCTCCCGCAAGAACAGCCGGAAGGACCCGGACTTCGAGTTCCTCAAGCCGAAGTCGACGGGGATGGTTTCGGCGGGGGGGATCGGTAAATGAACTTAAGAGTTTCGGCATAAAACTTCCTGAGACATTGTCGTAATCGGATTCAGTTCCCGGGAGGAACACATTCTGATGCCTGTTTCGGAGCGCGGCGAACCCGAAAAAACACGCTCCCTCCCCACAACTTATTCTATAGGAAAACGCCGTTGGTTGCAAGCGTTTGACGAATTGAACGCCTGCAAAAACCAATGATACAGCTGTTTTCAGAAGTGATTCGTTTCAGGGACTTGCGAAAACTCACGGGTATTATATAATCATCCAGGGTTTACTCGTTCCACTTTACCATACACCGATAGAAAGAAATGAAAAAAGATCTTTCCAAGCACGGCTCCCATCGCTCGTTTGACGAGGCGTCCGAGTTTGAGATTTCAACGCACGCTGACCATATCAACGCCTACTACAACGATCCTTCCGCGATCGATGGCGACGATGAAGAGGACGACAACTACGAAGATTTTGAAGACGACATCGACGACGACGATTTCGACGACGAGTTCGATGCTGATTTTGAAGAACTTCCCGATGAAGATGACGAAGAGCTTTTCGATGATGACGAGGCGGAATCGGAAGACGATCCCGACGACGAAAACTTCGATGAAGACGATTTCGATGATCTGAACTCCGACGAAAACACTTTTGACGACGAAGACGACGAGTGACGGCTCCCCACTTCAATGCGTTGGCCATTCCCGAAATCGCGGGTCTCGACTCGCGTGTTTCCCTGATCCGTATTCCACCGGAACTCGATGTTCCGCTGACCCCGAGGGTACGGAAAATTGTCGACGCGCCGGAGTTTCGGCGTTTGGCTGAAATTTCCCAGCTCGGCCTGGTCTCTCTGGTCTATCCCGGCGCCCGACACACCCGCTTCGAACATTCGCTTGGTGTCTACCGTCTGTCGCTCCTTTTTCTGCGCCGTTTGGCTAACGATCCGCGCTTTGCTAAGACGGTTCGTATCGAAGATGTCCCGGTTCTGATCGCCGCGGCGCTTCTGCACGATATCGGACACTGGCCATGTTGTCATCTGATCGAAGACCTGGAGCTTCCGGGGATACGTCATCACGAATCGATCGCCGCGCGCTTTATCACCAAAGGAAGAATCGGCTCGATTCTCCGCAATGACTGGCACATCGATCCGGACGATGTGCTGACCCTTCTCGAAAAGACCCCGGTCAAACGTCGGACCGAAGATACCGAGGATGAATACCGGCGGAGGAGTAAGGCGTATCGGCTTTTCATGTCGATCATCTCCGGTCCGATCGATATCGATAAAATGGACTATCTGCTGCGCGACAGCATCGGTTGCGGGGTTCCCTACGGACATCACTTCGACCAGGAACGCCTAATCGGCTGTCTTTGTCTCAACGAGGCCGGGGACGGCCTTGCAATCAGCGACAAAGGTCGTACCGCCGCCGAGTTGATGGTCTTCGCGCGCTATGTCATGTTTAGTGAAGTCTATTGGCATCACACCGTGCGTGCGGCGACAGTGATGTTTCAAAGGGCATTCGAGATTCTTTGGTCTCACTATCCGAAACGGGAATCTCTGGTTGAAACCGCGCTGGATACCCCGTTTGAAAACTGGCTACAAATTCTGCGTAACTTCTGTGAGTCTTCCCTTCAGGACGCGGCCATTCCCGAACAAACCCGGCTCGATTGCGCCGACGCACTCCATCTTCTGGGAGGGATATTCTCGGCCCGCCGATCCATCTACAAAAGGGTTCGACAGATCAGCGTGATGGAAGCTCCCGAAATATACGCGATTCTGGCTGGACGCCCCTACCCTGTCTTGCGGCAGTTCGCCAAGTACCTGGTTGAAGAGATCAGACGGAATGCTCCCGAATCGCTTGGCGTGGGACACGCCGTAACAGAAACAGGCCGATTGCTGCGGCTCGCGGACAGCGACATTCTTGTCGATTCTCCCCCAAGAGCGAAGGAGATTGAATTTCGCATTTCGGTCTTCTATCCCAACGAGCAGAAGTACCGGCCGCTCCAAAATGTCTCACCGGTCGTTCGCGCCCTGGCCGATGAACAGTTCGAGCACCACGTTAAAAAAATCCGAATCTTTGCCGCCGCCGAAATCGCCGAATCTCTCCGCAAAATTCCAAATCTCGATGACTTGATCTGTAAAGCGGCGGCAAAAGTCCCCCGCCCGAAACCTGACCGCCAACCGCCGCAAACGGATATCCTATAAAAAAGCCGAGGCAGAAAACCACCTCGGCTTTTTTGTTTTCTATAGGGCAGACATCCGCTACCTCTTTGTATTAGGATTATCCTGGCGGCTCTCCTGAAGCGATTCTGGTGCAGGCTGCCCCGCTGTTTGCGGCGCGCTTTTCTGCCCTGTCAAAAAATTGGTAATCGCTGAGCGTTTGTACAAATCGGCAACATACTGCCGTGCGGCAAGAAATTCCTTCTTCTGACGGACGCTTGTCTGTAAAGTCTCCCTGGCTTCGTCGAAAGAAACTTCCTGCGCCGGAATGATCTCCTGGCAGTAGAGTATGACAAACGAGTTACGGTCAACCTGAATCACTCCCGAAAGTTCACCAGGTTTGAGTGCAAAAGCCTCTTCCTCCAATGTCGGCATTCCGCCGTTTTTTACAATCGGCGCAATCCGACCGCGCATCTGACGGCTCCCGGGTTCTGCAGAATATTTCGCCGCCAAATCTCCGAAAACATCTTCAAGCGGACGGTTTTCTTTTGCGGGAATGGTGCGTGCCTTCTGCCAAGCTTCCTGAGCCAGTCGCTGATCCTGGACGAAAATTGCGAGGCACTGAACCTTTTCTCCGAAGTTGGCTTCATAACTTTTCTGAAGATCCTCGTCGGTCACCTTGACCAGCGGCTCCGAGAGTTTTCGAATCGCCACCTCGGGCCAGACGATGTTCGTCCGGTAAACCTTCTCCGAAAAATGGGTCGTCTCAAGTTCCCGTTTCAGGTAAGCTTCGATATTCGGTTTCCCGTCCGGAAGGGGATAGGTCGTCTCAGCAGCCTTGATCCAGATCTCTGTGTCGATATCCTGTTCAGTGATCGTCACGTTCAGCTTTTTCAGTTCCTGCCGCAAAAGCGCAAAGAGGATCAGTCCTTCCAGATCCTGCCGGGAATAAAGCTCCAGGCTTTTGTCGACTACAGATTCAAGAGAAATGGGATGACCGCCGACCAACGCGGCTGTGTTCGGATACTTCTGCACCAGTTCCGGATCACCCAGAACATTGACCACATCCGCCTCTTTCCCCAGCTTTTCAAAAAGGGCATTGGCGACCGTCTTGAGCTTCTCATCGGCTGCGCGCGAACGGAGCAGACCCTTAATTTCATCGATCTTCTCCTGGGGAACGACGGAGTCATAACGATTCTCGCACTTGAAGATGATATACTCATTTTCCGGGCCGTATGGGCCGACAACGTCGGAGATGTCTCCGGGATTCATCGAAAAAAAGAGATCTTCAAGCTGCGGATCAGAAAATGCGTAACGTCTGATCGGCTGCATGCGTCCCTTGTTCGATGCGGTCAGCATATCGGTCGACTCATTCTTGGCCACATCACCGAACGTTTCAGGCGCAGCGGCAACACGCGCCCGAATTGCATCGGCCTCTTCCTTGGTTTTGACCGTGATCTGCTGAATCACAACTGAAGGCCCGTAGTTTTTAAGGTATTCCCGTTCAAGCTCTTCGTCGGAAACCTCAATTTCGGGTGCGACCAGCGCCTGCAGCGCCAATCGGGGCCAAATCACCTCATCGGCATACTGCTTCGGAGTCATCCCGTTCTGATCTTGAATCAGATTAGTGAACTGGTCAACCGACAGATGGTTTGACTTGGCCAGGCGTTCAATCTCAGCATTGACCTCATCGCGAGTGACCGTCACCTGACGTCTTTTGCATTCGGCCAAGACCAGGGCGCGGTTCTCAATCCGTTCTAGAACCTCAGCCCCATGAACACGGAGGGTTTCGGCTTCGAGGTCACCGGCCGTGATCTTCTGACCGTTCACCTCGGCAACCACTTCGGGAAGGAGCGACTTTTTCTGCTGATGAATCGGGTTCGAATCGGCCACGCGTGAAACGGCATTTTCCGCTGGCTTTCCCGCCTGTGCCGAAAGGTATACCGTCTGGAGCGTCAGAAAAACAAAAAAGGCCGGCACCGCCAGAAACGGCAGACCCCGGAGAGAGCGACTTCGATATTTCCGCATAATCCATCCTTAGAATCGTTTAAAAAAACGGCCATGCCATCACTCATCGCGCGGCAACGGCGGCATTCTAGTCAATTCAGAAAAAGAAGACAAGTTCAATTACTCGCCTTGAAAAGCCGCTCGCCGGTAAGAAAAATGATCAGTCCGAAAAGAACTCCCGCCCATAGAACAAGGAAAAATTTCGCTGAACAGAAAAAAAAACTCTTCGATGCCAGATCCCCCACACCGCCGAAAACCAGGCCCAGTATGCCGAGAAATGCTCCGATAATAGGAATCGTAACTGCTGCAAGCCAAAGACCTAGGAGCAAGAGCCGAAAAAAACGGGAAAATTCCATTTTACCTATGTCCCGATTATCTCTATAATGTTCCTCAGACCGAAATCCGAACAAACATTACCACCAACCGACCAACCGGCGGATGACATGAGAATT
>ONWH01000092.1 GCA_900321495.1 uncultured Planctomycetota bacterium | reverse complement strand
GGGCTGACGATTATGGCCGATGCGATGGGGGTTTTGGGAGGAGCGTTTTTCAGCATCAAGCTCCTGGGCGTTGACTGGGGGTACTACTGGGATTATTCCCGTCACGCGGTGGCGCAGTACGACGTGTTCGCCGGGATGTTCAAAAGCATCTTCTTCGGCGGGGCGATCGCGCTGATCAGCTGCTACCAGGGATTTCACTGTGATGCCGGCGCCGAAGGGGTCGGCAAAGCCTCGACCAAGTCGTTCGTGGTTTCGTTCGTGATGATCCTGATCCTGGATCTGATTCTGGGGATTTTCCTCGACAAGATCCATGTCGTGTGGTTCGGCGGCGGTCCGCGAGCCGTTGTCTGAAACAACCAAATTTACTGCCGGAAATCCGGCATGGAGAATTCATAATGGCTGACGAAGAAGATCGGAATCCGGCCGAACCTGCAACCGGCGGCGAGCCGATTTGGGAAGGTCAGGTCTACACGTCGGCCGACGGGACACGGCGCGTTCTGCGCCGGCGCCCCCCAGTTCTTGAAACACGGGCTCTCGGCGTTGAGTTTGACGAACGGTATGTCCTGCATGACATCAGCCTGAAAGTCAGCAAAGGGGAAACCGTGGCGATCATCGGCGAGAGCGGATGCGGCAAGACCGTCTTTCTGAAGACGGCGATCCGCCTGATTGAGCCGACCGAAGGGACGGTTCTCTTTAACGGCATCGACCTGGGGCAGCTCAACAGCCGGCAGCTGAGCGAAGTTCGGACCCGAATCGGGTTTGTGTTTCAGCAGGCGGCGCTCTTCGACAGCATGTCGATCGGAGAGAATATCATGTTCCCCATTTTGCAGACGAACCCGCGAACTCCGCAGAGCGAGCTCCGCGACCGTGTCGCCGAGCTTCTCTACGAGGTGGGAATGACTCCCGAAGTCGCCGACCGGATGCCGGTCGAGCTTTCGGGCGGGATGCGCAAACGGGTCGGGTTCGCCCGCGCCCTGGCCGCCGAGCCGGAACTGATGCTCTACGACGAGCCGACGACCGGTCTTGATCCGATTATGAGCGACGTGATCAACGAGCTGATGATCCGGGCCCGGGACAACCACAAGGTCACGGGGATTGTCGTGACCCATGATATGAAGTCCGCGAAAAAGGTCGCCAACCGCATTGTGATGTTTTATCCGCAGAGCCGCCTGGATGAAGAACAGGATCAGATCGTCTATGACGGGCCCGCGGACGAAATCGATGATTCCAAAGACAGGCGCGTTACCCAGTTCGTCGAAGGACTGGCCGGCGAACGCCTGATGGAGATGACTCTGGCGCGCGGCGCCTGAGTTTCAAATGACAACCGGAGCTGAAAGTATGGCCAACAGACGAATGGAATTTATGATCGGGATGACGGTGCTGGTCGTTTTTGCGACCATCATCATTATGACGATCCTTTTCGGTTCGAACCGTACGAGCCTCTTCCAATTCAAGCAGGGGCAGAAGATGTCGATCGTTTTCGACAAGGCGCCGGGCATCAAGAACACCTCGCGTGTAACCAAGAGCGGCATTGAGATCGGCCGCGTTGTCCGAACCGACCTGATCGACGAGGAAGGGAGCTCGCGGGTCCGGGTTTATTTCACTCTCGATGATCCGAATGTGCATATCTACTCGAACGAGCAGGCGCGCATCAAGCCTTCGCTCCTGATGGGGGAGGCGGAGATCGAATTCGTGAAGAATCATAAATACGACGCCGAAATCCGCGAGATGACCCCGAACGACTCAATCACCGGTATTTCGGGGAGCGATATCATGGGGACGGTCAGCAACATCGAAGGAGATCTGAAAGACGCGATCCAGTCAATCAACGTGACCGCGCAGGAAGCCGCACGCTTCATCGAAAACCTGAACTCCTTTATGGGAACCGAACCGGAAATCAAGATGAAGAAGGAACGGATGAACGCGATCTTCAACTCGCTGGGCGAGACGCTCGAGACGACCCGAAGCCTGGCGACGAACATCAACGGTCTCCTTTCCGATCCGCAGATCCGCGAGAACATCCAGCGCGGGGCGGAAGATTTCCCGAACATCCTGAACAAAATCGACACACTTCTCGACAATGGCGAGGATCTGTACCACAGCGTCAAAGACGCGGTCGGACGTTCACACACCACATTCGACAAGCTCGACCGGAGTCTCGACAACATTCAGGACTTCACGCAGGTTCTTTCGGATGACGGTCAGGAGTTCATTTCGAACATGAACGCCAGCAGCCAGGATATCACCAAAATGGTGAAAAACATCAGCAATCTGTCTGAGAATATCGTCAAGCAGATCGACAACAAACAGACTCCGCTCGGAATGCTGACCGATGAAGAGGTCGGCCGCGAAGTCCGCGGAATTGTCCGGAATGTCGAAGCGGCGAGCGAAAAGGTTCAGCCGATTCTCGACGATGCACGCGTCTTTACCAATAAGATCGCGCACCGTCCGAGCGCGCTGGTTTTCAGCCGCGACACCTATAAAGGGGCGCCGGCGCTCGGGAACTCCCGATATTCCTATCAGCCGTATTCCCCCGCAGGCGGGATCTCTTCGCAGCTCTGGACCGAAACGCGCCGGCGTGCGCCTTCTCCTTCGGCGGGGAGCGCGTATTATCCCGATTCGCTCGAGTCGTTCCGCGCCACCCATCCCGAGACCTATTCGGAACTCCGGCGCCAAAGGCCGATGGGGAACTGTCTTTCCGGAACCGGGCTTTTCGGTAAAGGGCCCGGCGGCCAAGACGCCGAGTCTGCGGAGCAGGGCGGCTACGTTTCTGATCCCGGTGTGTATTACGGGCTCGAAGGGGTTGTTCCGGTCGAGGGATACTCCGCCGACGGCTACTATCCCGGGCCGATGCCGGTTTCGGACGAAAACGAGATGGACGTTCCATGCGGCGGATTGCGGGGAATGAAATTTTCGCTGACCCGCGCGTTCCACAAGGCTTTCGGCGGGAAAGACGAAACGGCCGCTCCCGCGTGTCCCCTCAAACCGCAGGTCCCCCCCGGGGTTCCGATGATCGGTTCGCTCTACGGGTCGGACGGCTGGAGTGCGGCCGACGGTATTCCCGCCGAGACGATTTCGTGGGCGCCCTCTTACGGCGGTGATGACGTCTCCGTTTTCGACGGCGGCTGCGCTGTCCCTTCGTGCGAAACCCCCTCGTGCGACATTCCGAACTGTGACGCGCCTGCGTGCGATCTGGGGGGAGCGCCGATGACATTCGGCAGCACGCAGGATGTTTCCGCCCCGTCTCCGAATCGGAGCGACTACGGCCCGATGGAATCTCCTCTCCCGCCGCGACCCTCCGAAAAACCGAAGACGGAAGTCCCTTCCGCCGAGCCCAAGGCGCCGGCCGAAGAACTTCCTTCGAGCGCGGTTCGGCCCGGCGATTCGAAGAAGAACGCCTATCAGGCCAGCGGCATGGCTCCCGGCTATTCGAACAGCGCTGCGCCGATCGGTCTTCCTTCCCCGGTGAAGAGCCGCAGCCGGAATTTCGTCGATGACGGGCTTCCGCTCCGTTTTACGCCGAACGACTGATGAGCGCAGGGCAAACCAAAAGGGCCGAAACGGCGGATCCGCCGTTTCGGCCCTTTGCTCTTCTCGGTAAGCGTTTTCAGCTTTTGTTCTTGTAGAGTTTCCGGTCGAGTCCGGGGATGTAGTTCGTCCAGTGGGAGTCGGAGTTGACGTCTTCGCGGAGATTACGGTGAAACTCGGCCAGTTTGGCGTCGAGGGAATCGATGTAATAAAGCGCGAGCGCTTCGAGCGTCATCGGGACCTTGGCGCTTCCGTTTTCAAGGGTTCCGTGATGCGAGATGATCAGGTGGGTCAGAAGCATTGCCAGTTCCGGGTCAAATTCCGTCGCGGTCAGTCTTTCGGTTTCGGCGATCTTTTCGCGAAGCCGGGCGGCCCCCAGATGAGGATGTCCGAGCATCTGCCCCAGGTCGGTGTAGGCGAAGCCGCTGTCGGAGGAGAGCTCGTCGATTTTGCCGATGTCGTGCAGGAACGCTCCCATCAGAAGGAGGTCGGGATCAAGGATGTCTGAGTAGATCTGCCCGATATTTCTGGCCATTTCCATCATTTTGAGGGTATGTTCCAGAAGTCCGCCGATCATGGCGTGATGAATCTTGATCCCCGCCGGACGGTTGCAGAATGCCTGCATGAACGCCTCGTCGGTAACGAAACAGTCGGCCAGGTTCCGGAGGTCGGGATTCCTCAGTTCGGTGAGAAGCTCTTTGACCCGGGCGGTCAGACGGTCGATATCGACGGTCCCGCCGCGGGCGAAGTCGGCCATATCAAGCTTTTCGGGATCGACGGGAGTGACCGACTTGGCGATGAACTGGAGTGTTCCCTGAAACCGCTGGACAACCCCGTCAACCGAAACGAACGAGCCGTTTTCGATCTTCGAAAGGATGTTGTTCCCGGCGTTCCAGAGGCGCGCGTCGATCGAACCGGTTCGGTCGGTCAGGACAAACTGGAGATAGAGATCGCCGCGTTTGTTCGGACGAAGAGAACGTTCCGATATCTGGTAGACTTCGGTTACATGCTGGTTTTCGTGAAGCTGGTTAATAAATCGTCGGCTCATAAACCCCCCGGGCCAATAGTAGAAATAACAAATTTGGACTCATTATAAAGGACTTCAGTTCGGGGTCAATGGGAGCGGATACGGGAAGGGGCACCTTCGGCGGCGGTTCGTGAAACGCGGAACTGCCGGCTGCCGTCCGCTCTCCCGTGCCGCGTTATGAACGGGGCTGTTCGACAAGCTGCACGAGAAGATCGGCCGTCTTGCGGCAGGCACCCCGCTGCGCCGCGACCAGTTGCCGGGCGCGCTTTCCCAGTTCGCCCCGCCACGCCGGATCGGTCAGGGCTTTCCCGAGAAAAGCGGAGAGCTCGTCGACGTTTCGGACCACGCGGGCGGCATCGGCGGCAAGGATACGCTGCGAGATCTCGCGGAAGTTTTTTGTGTTCGGTCCGAAACAGACCGCCGCGCCGTAGGCGGCCGGTTCGAGCATATTCTGTCCCCCGCGCTTCCCGAGACTCCCGCCGACGAAGGCGATCTGCGCGCATCCCCACCATGCGCCGAGTTCCCCGATCGTGTCGACCAGAAGGATCCGTGCCCTGTCGGGAGAAACCGGCGTCTCTAAAGCCGAACGGCGCAGCCAGGCGAGTCCGGACGACTCGAGGAGCTTCGCCACCGCCTCGAAACGGTCGGTGTGGCGCGGAACCAGGATCAGTTTCAGGGAAGGGAACTTTTCACTCCACATGCGGAACGCGTCGAGCGCCATAGCTTCTTCCGGCTCCTGGGTGCTCCCCGCCAGGAAAACGATGTCGGCCGGACCGCTTTCCGTCGTCTGGAGCCGGATCCCCGCCAGGTGCGCCAGTGCGAGCGTTTTAGGATTCCCGCGGTCGGTCTGCGCGCCGTCGAACTTGATCGAGCCGGTGACCGAAAGGCGCGCCGGATCGGCACCGAGACGGAGGAAATAGTCAGCGGCGGTTTCGTCGGAAGGGGCGATGAGTGCGAGGCGGCGCAGAAGGGGACGGAGGAAAAAGCGGATCAGACGGTACTCCCTGTAGCTCTTGTCGCTGATCCGCCCGTTGATGATTGCAACCTTTGTGCCGTGCCGGACCGCTTCACGGATCAGGTTCGGCCAGAGTTCCAGTTCGGCCAGAACGAGAAGATCGGGACGGACCCGTGTCAGCGCGCGGCGGACCGACCAGGTGAAATCGAGGGGGCAGTAGAAGACGGTCAGGTCGGGAAAGAGGGATTCGGCCAGTCGGCGGCCGGTCATCGAGGTTGAAGAGACCACAATTCGCCAGGAGGGGTGCTCGCGGCGCAG
>ONWH01000021.1 GCA_900321495.1 uncultured Planctomycetota bacterium | reverse complement strand
CCCTCAACGCCGGGCAGGTCGGCGCGTTTCGCGCGGCGCAGTTTATCGCTCACCGATACAGCGGATGGAGTGTGGACGCGGCCGCCGCCGAAAAGGCGCTGAACCAAAGCGCCATGAGTCTGGCCGGCTATGTGGCGCGGACCGCGGCAAGGGACGGATACGACCGGCATGAGGAACGCCGTGCGTTTCAGCGGCTGATGACCCGTTCGGCCGCGCATCTGCGGCGCAAGGAGCCGATTGAAGAGGCCTTCCGGCTTGCCGGCGAACACCGCCGCACCGAGCGGGCTCTTCCCCCGCCCGATGTCTCCATTTCAAGCGCCGACATTTCGCCGGCCGAAGCGGCTGAAGTCCTTCGCAATCGGCAGCTTCTCATTGCACAGGAAGCATATCTGTCGGCGCTGGCCGCCTCGCTCGAAGCCGGTTCACGCGGTTCGGCACTGGTTCTCGACCCGCAGGGCGCGTCGATCCATCCGAAATTTCCCGATGAGTGGCGGATCAGACCGGAAAATCCCCGATACCGCGGGCAAATCCTTATCACCTGCTATTGTGAAGAGAGTGACTCTTTTCTGAGCCGATGGCGTCCGCTCCCGGAGCTTCCCGAATCGGATGAGTGGTTTGAAAATGTCTGGCGCGATTACCGGGACGGGACGGTTTTTGGTTGAATTCCGGCTCCACCGGACTATAATGTTGGTCTGGAGAACACTGCACCGGAGAATACTTCCTGATTTTGACGGTAATCACTATGGTCAATCGCTATCGTTTTGTTGGTTTCGGCTTGTTGGTCTGTTTTGGCATCTCTCTTCTGTCGGGGTGCGATATTTGGGACAAGATGATGGGAAAAAAGGAGGAACAGCCCGAGGTGAAACGACCGGCTGTTTCGGTCGAGACGATGCGCCCTCTGCGCCGGGAGGTCGTCGACTATGAGGAGTTTACCGGCGACACGAACGCGGTCAATGATGTGACTATCCAGGCCCAGGTCTCCGGAATTTTAACGAAATGCGATTTCGCCGAAGGGGCGTTCGTCAAAAAAGGGGATGTTCTTTTCGAAATCGAACCTGAAGTCTATCAAGCCGCGCTTGATACGGCGATCGGGAACCTTGAGAGTGCGAAAGGGGAACTGGCGGTTCTCAAGGCGCGTGAACCGCAGCTCCGGATCGAACGGGACAGAAACGCCAAGCTGGTGCAGGCGAACGCAGTTTCGGAATCCGACTACGACGAGGCGAAAGCCGCACACGATGAGTGCCTGGCGAAAATCGCCAAAGCCGAGGCTGATATCCTCAAGGCGACCGCCGAGGCGCAGCAGGCATCGATTAACCTGAAATACACAAAGATTCTTTCCCCGATCGACGGCTACATTACCCGGAAACTGGTAACCGAGGGGAACCTGATTCAGGATCATAAAACCGAACTGGCGCAGATCGTTTCGCATGACCCGATCTACGTCCATTTTTATGTCGATGAGACGACCTTTCTGAAACTGATCGAAAACGCGAAAAATCAGGTCGCGGCCGGCGAGAGCCCCGAGGAACTCCGGATCGAGTTCCGCCTGACGAACGAAAAGTCGTGGACCGACGGAGCGGGGAATCCTCTCCATGCCGGAACGGTCCGCTATGCCGACCCGCAGATGGACGAGTCCTCGGGGACGGTTCTTCTCCGTGCGACCTGTCCGAATCCTCCGGTGGTCGGCGGCCGGCTCAGTCAAATTATCCCGGGGATGATGGTGCATATTCGGATTCCGGTCACCGGCCGCTATTCGGCTCTTCTGGTGCCGGAAGAGGCGTTTGGAACGGAACAGGGAACCCGGATCCTCTATGTGAAAGACACCGAGGGAAAGGCCCGGGTACGCCGGCCGGAACTCGGTCCGCTGCAAGAGGACAACATGCGCGTGGTCCGTAACGGGGTTGAAGCGGATGATGAGGTGATCGTCAGCGGTCTTCTCCGTCTGCGCCCAAATATCGAGGTGGAGGCTCAGGAGACAACGCTTGAAAAACTCCGGCAGGGAATGTAGTTTTTCGGCGGTTTCTTTTTCTCTTGAACTTCACCCGACGAGGAATCCGATATGTTTGCCCGATTTTTTATTGACCGGCCGATCTTTGCGTCAGTGTTGTCAATCCTGATCGTCATCACCGGCGTGATTTCATACTGCAATCTGCCGCAGGCGCAGTATCCGAATGTTGCCCCACCGACAATTTTCGTCAACGCCCACTATCCCGGAGCCGACGCGCAGACCTTGTCCGAAACCGTAGCGATACCGCTCGAAGAGCAGATTAACGGCGTGGAAGACATGCTCTACATGGAGTCGGTCTGCACGAATGATGGGATGTGCCGCATCATTGTCACCTTTAAGGTGGGAACCGACCTGAACATGGCGCAGGTTCTGGTTCAGAACCGCGTTGGGGTGGCAACACCGAAACTTCCGGCAGTGACACGTTCGCTCGGCGTGACGACCCGCAAACGGAGTCCGACGACGATCCTCTATGTGAACTTCTTTTCGGAAGTCTACGACCAGATCTTTCTGAGCAACTATGTCCGGCTGAACGTGCGTGACGTGATCGCGCGTCTGCCCGACGTCGGCGACACGTCAATTTACGGTGAAAAAGAGTACAGCATGCGGATCTGGCTCGATCCCGACAAGATGCGGATCCGCCGCCTTTCGGCCGAGGATGTGGCGGATGCCATCGAGAACCAGAACACCCAGGTTGCCGCCGGCCAGCTGGGCCAGCAGCCGCTCGACGATCCGGTGATGTTCCAGTATATTCTCCGCACGCAGGGGCGTCTTCCCGATGTGGAGTCGTTTGAGAATATCATCGTCAAGGCGGACGATGAGGGACGGGTGACCCTTCTGAAAGACGTGGCCCGGGTGGAGGTCGGCGCCAAGGCGGTTGATGTGGTCAACTTCCTCGACGGGAACCTTTCGATGATCGATCCCCGTTACAAGTCGGTGGCGAATGTGAGCGCCGGGAAGGTCTACCGCGCCCTGCCGGGGTGTACTCTTGCCGTCTCGCAGCTGCCCGACGCCAACGCGCTTGATACGGCGCGCGTGGTGAAAGAGAAGATGGTCGAACTCGGGGCGAAGTTTCCCCCCGATATGAAGTACACGATTGTCTTTGACACGACGCCCTTTATCGAGGAGTCGATTACCGAGGTCCAGCATACTCTGCGCGATGCGGTCATTCTGGTCGCGCTGGTGGTCCTTCTGTTCCTCCAGTCATGGCGTGCAGCGCTGATTCCTCTCCTGGCGGTTCCCGTTTCGCTGATCGGGACGTTCACGGCGATGTCGGCTTTTGGGTTCAGCCTGAACAACCTTTCCCTCTTCGGTCTGGTTTTGGCGATCGGGATTGTGGTTGACGATGCGATTGTTGTTGTCGAAAATGTCGAACGGCACATGAGCGGCGGCCTTTCGGCGAAAGAGGCGGCACGCAGGGCGATGGACGAGGTTTCGGGGGCGCTGGTCGCAATCGCGCTGGTTCTCAGCTGTGTTTTCGTTCCGTGCGCCTTCCTTTCGGGAGTGACCGGGCAATTCTTCCGGCAGTTCGCTCTGACAATTGCCGTTTCAACTGTTATTTCGGCGTTCAACTCGCTGACTCTTTCACCGGCCCTTTCGGCGATCCTCCTCAAACCGAAGGGGAGTACCAGGGGAATTCTCGCCCGTCTGGGGGATCTGACCTTTGGTTCTTTCTTCCGGATTTTCAATTTCGCCTTCAACACCGCCACCTCCGTCTATGTGACCCTGGTCAAAGGACTTCTCCGCCTGAGTCTGATTGTGGTCCTTCTGTACGGCGGACTCCTGTTCCTTACCTACAAAACCTTCACCAACGTGCCGACAGGATTCATTCCGATCCAGGACCGCGGTTACCTGATGATGTTTATCCAGCTTCCCGATGCCTCGTCGCTCGATCGGACAAAGGCGGTGATCCGTCAGATTCAGGACCAGTGTTACGGTAACGAGGAGGAGGGGACCGGGCCGGTTCCCGGTATCCGCGCCGTCATCTCGACAGTTGGAATGTCGTTCCTGACTTCGAGTACCTCGCCGAACATGGCGACACTGACCGTGATTCTCGATTCGTTCGAGGAACGGAAGAAGTCGGGGATTACCGATGTGATGGTACAGGAAGAGCTGACCAGGAGGATAAATGCGAATATCCGAATGGCGAGCGTGCGGGTGGTCCGCCCGGCGCCGGTCGACGGAATGGGGTCGTCGAGCGGGTTCAAGTTCCAGCTCCAGGACCGCGGCGATATGGGGGTTTATGTCCTCCAGCAGATGGCTGATGAGATGATTGAAGCGGCAAATGCCGATCCGAAACTCCGGAATGTCCTGACGCAGTACCGCGCCAATTCCCCGCAGAAATATATCACAATCGACCGAAAAAAGGCGATCGCGATGGGGATTCCGGTCGAGGATATCTTCGATGCGTTCCAGACCTATCTCGGTTCGAATTACGTGAACGATCTGACCTATGTCGGGCGGAACTTCCAGGTGAAAGTCCAGGCCGACGGCCCGTTCCGCAGCAATCAGACCGATCTGAACAAGATCCATATTAAGAGCAGCCGCGGCGGAATGGTTCCGCTCGGGAGTCTGATCACGATCTGCGATTTCAACGGTCCGCAGTCGGTCAGTCGCTTCAATATGTACCCCTCGGCCGCTATCATCGGTGCCCCTGCCGAAGGGGTCAGTTCAGGAGAGAGTCTGAAAGTAATGGAAAAACTCGCCGACGAGATGCTCCCCAACACGATGGGTTACGAATGGTGCGAACTGGCCTATCTCGAAAAGACTGCCGGGAACAGTGCGATTCTGACATTTTTCTTTGCCATCGTCTTCGTATTCCTCGTTCTGGCGGCACTTTACGAGTCGTGGACTCTCCCTCTGGCGATCATCATGGTTGTGCCGATGTGTCTGCTCTGCTCTCTCGTCGGGGTTATTTTCTGCGGCCTGGATATGAACATCTTTACCCAGATCGGCTTTTTGGTCCTGATGGGGCTTGCGTGTAAAAACGCGATCTTGATTGTCGAATTCGCCAAGGTGAAACAGGATGAGGGAATGACCCGCAGTGAAGCCGCCGCCGAAGCGTGCCGGCTCCGGCTCCGGCCGATCATCATGACGTCGCTGGCGTTCATTCTTGGGGTGGTTCCCCTCCTGGTATCGAGCGGGGCGGGCCACGAAATGCGCTTTACGCTCGGTGTGGCGGTCTTCAGCGGTATGATCGGGGTAACTTTCTTCGGGATATTCCTGACCCCGGTCTTCTATTCGGTCATTCAGATGATCTTCGGACGCAGGAAAAGGCCGCACAGCCTTTGACGCGAACTGCCTAGCATGCCCGCTCGCAAAAGGCGTGCTACCGCAATATTGGTTCCATAAAAAACGGCGCGTTCCTTGCGGGAACGCGCCGGCCGACCGTCTGGTGTTCAAGCGCTTTTCAGCGCGGCATTTTTGCACTGATTCCGCCGGCGGCGGGAAGATAAGCCAGGCGCACATAATCGGCGACCATGCGGTGAGCGCTGAACCGCCAGGCCAGGGTTGCGATGGAGTTCTTCATATACTGGACCCATGTGCGGGGCAGTCCGTACTTGTCGCGGTCGTAATACATCGGAATGACCTGATTCTCAAGAACGTCCATCAGCGATTCCTGGTCACGCTGGTCGGTGATCACGTCGTAGATGTGATTTGTGCCGTTTCCGATCGAAAAACCGTTTGTTCCATCGTACGCCTCTGCCCACCAGCCGTCGAGAACCGAGAAGTTGAGCGCACCGTTTAGCAGTGCCTTCTGGCCGCTCGTGCCGGAGGCTTCCAGGGGGCGGCGCGGATTGTTGAGCCAGACATCGACCCCCTGAATCATATGGCGCGCCACGTTGATGTCGTAATTTTCGATGAAAACGATCTTGTCGGCGAACCGTTCATCCCGGCGGATCTGCGAAATATCGCGGATCAGGCGTTTCCCAGGATCGTCGGCGGGATGAGCCTTTCCGGCGAAGACGAACTGGACCGGACGGGCCGGATCGTTCACTATCCGGGCGAGACGGTCGAGATCCTGGAAAAGGAGAGTCGCCCGCTTGTAGGTGGCAAACCGGCGGCCGAATCCGATCGTCAGCGCATTCGGGTTCAGAACATGTTTGGCGCGTTCGATTTCATCCGGGGCGGATTCCAGACGAATCATCTGTGAAGTCAGGCGGGTACGCACAAAGTCAAGCAGGATCATCTTCAGGGCATTGTGCGTTTCCCACAGTTCGCCGGAATCGATATTGTAAACCTGTGCCCAGAGAGCCGGATCGATCGATTCCTCATTCCAGCCGGGGATATGGCGTTCAAGAAGAATACGCATCTGCCACGCCATCCAGCTCGGAACGTGGACTCCGTTGGTGATATGCCCGATCGGAACGATCTCTTCTGGGACCTGCGGCCAGAGATCACGCCACATGTGGCGGGTGACCTTGCCGTGCAGGGAGCTGACCGCATTGGCGTAGTGGGCGAGTTTCATGCCGAGAATCGTCATGCAGAACGGTTCGTTCTGATCGAACGGGTTCTTGCGTCCAAGCGCCATGAGCTGTTCATGGGTCAGTCCCAGCTTCTGGCACAGAGGGGCCAGGTGCTCGTTGATCAGCTCACTGCTGAAATAGTCGTGACCCGCCTCAACCGGCGTATGGGTGGTGAAGACCGTTTTCTGAGCGACTTCACGCGCCGCGTCTTCGAAGGTCAGGCCGTTGTCCTCCATCAGTTCGCGGATTACCTCGAGCGTAACGAACGCATTATGCCCTTCGTTCAGGTGATAGACCCCGGGAGTGATCCCCAGGGCGCGGAGGGCGCGGATTCCGCCGATTCCCGAGACGATCTCCTGCCGAATCCGGGTGCGCTTGTCTCCTCCGTAGAGGGTACTTGTCAGCTCACGGTCTTCACTGGAGTTCTCGGGCAGGTCGGTATCGAGCAGGTAGAGGTCGACCCGGCCGACCTGCATTTTCCGAACACGGGCATAGATCGGGCCATTGGTCGTTTCGACCTGAACCGTGATCTTGTTTCCATCCTTGTCCACCGCCGTTTCGAGCGGAACGAACTCGACTTTTGTGTCGGTATACTCTTCTTTCTGCCAGCCGTCTTTATCGAGATACTGGCGGAAATACCCCTGGTCGTAGAAGAGACCGACAGCCACGAGGGGAACCCCCAGACCGCTGGCGCTTTTGATGTGGTCGCCCGCCAGGATACCAAGCCCGCCGGAATAGATCGGAACAGATTCGTGAAGTCCGAATTCGAGCGAAAAATAGGCGACAGGCTTTGAACCGAGTACGCCGGTGTACTGTTGCGTCTTAAGAGGGCGGGAACTCATGTACTCCCGCATACGGCGGTAGGCCTGGTCAATCCGTGTATGGAGAACCCGTTCAAGTGCACGGTTTTCGATCTCTTCGGGAGTAAATTGCTTCAAAAGGGCGATCGGGTTATGTCCCAGGTTCTGCCATAGGACCGGATCGATGGCTCGAAAGATTCCGATGACATCCTGGTGCCAGCTCCACCAGATATTATGGGCCAGAGCATTGAGCTTTTCGTAAGCCGTTTTCGGCTGATTTTCGGGATCCTGCAGTTGTGTAATGATCACATCAGAATTCATTATAGGCTCCTGATCCTAAAT
>ONWH01000255.1 GCA_900321495.1 uncultured Planctomycetota bacterium | reverse complement strand
GCCAAAGAGGACTGCATCGGCCTGGTTCGGAAATCGCCGAAGATCATGATCTCGCGGACGCTGAGCAAATCGTACTCGCTGGCCGGGCTCCGGTTCGGGTTTCTGATCGCCCGGCCCGAAACGGTCACCGAGCTCATCAAGGTCAAAGATTCGTATAACTGCGATTCCCTTTCGATCGCCGCGGCGACCGCCGCGATCACCGACCAGAAATGGCGGCTCGAAAACCGCGAAAAGATACTCTCCACCCGCCGCTACCTGACCGACCGGATGCGCCGGCTCGGATTTGCCGTTCCCAACTCGCAGGCGAACTTTACCTGGAACGTCCATCCCGACCGATCGGTCTCGCACCGGGCGATTTATGCGTATCTGAAAGACCACGGCTATCTGGTCCGCTACATGTCCTATCCCGGCTGGGAAAAGATCGCCGGGCGGGAAGACGGGCTGCGGATCACCGTCGGAACCCCCGAACAGACCGAGGAATGCCTCGATCTGATCGAAAAGTTTTTATCCTAACCATGTGCCGAAAGGAAGAGCCATGCCGCGTCAAGCCACGATCACACGCAATACAAAAGAGACGCAAATCACGCTCGCCCTCAATTTGGACGGGTCCGGAAAGTCAAAGGTTGAAACCGGCATGGGATTCTTCGATCATATGCTCACTCTTTTCGCCGCGCACGCGATGATCGATCTGGAACTCAAATTAAGCGGCGACCTGGAAGTCGACGGTCACCATTCGGTCGAAGACGCCGGTATCGCCCTGGGCCAGGCGTTCACCCAGGCGTTGGGGGACAAGAAAGGGATTCGGCGCTACGGTTTTTTTGTACTGCCGATGGACGAGGTTCTTTGTGAGACGGCGGTCGATTTCAGCGGTCGGCCGACCCTTGTCTTCGACGCCTCCTTCCCGACCGAACGGGTCGGCAGCTTCGATCTGGAACTGGTGCATGAGTTCTGGCAAGGGTTTGCCAACGCCGCCGCCGCGACGCTCCACATCCGTGTCCCGTACGGGACAAACGGACATCATCTGGCGGAGGCGATCTACAAGTCGGCGGCCCGCGCCATCCGCGCGGCAATTGAAAGCGATCCGCGGCAGAAAGGGATTCCGAGTACCAAGGGGATTCTCTGATCGGGTGAAAAGGTTCACCTGAGCGCGCCTTGTTCAGGCCGCGCTCCGCATTCTCCGGCTAGATCGAGAGCTTCAGCCTGAACGGGATTTCGCTCCGTTTGCAGAGGATCGCCAGCGTTTCGGCGAAGATCCGCACCCGTTTGTTCTTCTGTTTCGCTTCAGCGCTTCGCCAGGCGGCATAGACAAGCTTTTCGGGAAGCTGCCGGGACTTCACAAGAGCGACGACCTCTTTAAGGTACCTCTTTTCCCCTTCGGTCTTCGGGTAGAGAGTCGACATCAGCCGGTCGTAACCGATCGGTTCCGCCGCTCGGAGCTGTCCGGTCCGCACCATGACCGCCCCCGCCGCCAGGAGCTGAATCCCTCTGAGTAAAAAGTGCCGTCGATCCATCGCCGTATCCCTCTATGCCGTAAAATGAGTCCCTCCCCCGCTTTTCTTATCGGCCCCGGTCTCCTCAACGTTTAGGCATTTTATAACGATTATTCCGATTTTTCCGACAAGGCGGCCTTCAGAAGGCGGAAGAAGGAATACATATCGACAATCTCGATCCGTTCACCCTTTTCCGGATCCGATTTCAGGGTCTCGTAAAGCGCCTTGATCTGCGTCGGGGACCAGAGGATGGTGCGGTAGACGAAAAACTGCGGCTCATCGGATATCTGCACATCGTTCAAGACGATTCGGGCGGCCTCGGCCGGATCAGGCGCGTTCGGAAGGTCATATTTCATGCCAAGCCACGGCATCCCGTCAGTAATCCCGCTTTCGCCGTAATGATGCTGAACAATTCCGTCGGGGGAAAAAAGCGCATAGGCTTTCCGCCCCTCCTCGCTGATCCGGCGTGAAAATCCGTCGATCAGAAATCCGGTTGCCGAAAGATCCCATCGAGTGTAATACTTCTTACAGTGATCGGTCCAGATATCCAGGGCGGAGGGAAGTCCGGAAATAGGACGCGGGGGAACAAGCGCCTCCGCATTAACATACCCGGCGCCGGAATCGCCGGCAACGAACAGATCGTTCGGGGTCGCCGTTTTCCGAAGGTAGTCGAATCCGGGCGCGAACCGGTTGGCCAGAGTCGGGTTAAACGCCCAGGTGATCGGCACCGAGCCGCGGTTCGGATCGGACCAAAAACGCGGCATCATCTGGTAGACCCAGGCGGCGCTGTCGTAATCCCCCGCATAAAGGGTTATATACGCCTTGTTCGCCGGCCGGCCGCGGCGGTCGATCAGCCCCCGCTTTTTCAGGTCCGAAAGAGACGGCTTTCGGAACGGATACTTCTTTTTCAGCGGAAAATGCGCGTAAAACGAGGCGTTCGCCATTGCTCCGCAGCCGAGCGCGTCGGCATCGAGCCAGGCATTGAAGTTCGAAAGGAGCTCAACCTGTTTCCATTCGGTCGCAACGGGGTCATGCTTCCCCCCCAGGTTTCCCCAGTTGGTGTACTTGGCATTCCAGAGGATGAAACCGCCGACATGGATCATCTTTTTGCCATGATTCCGTGCACAGAGAGCGCTGAAAAACTCGGCGAGGACTTTGGCGTCCGTTCCGACCGGCTGACCCGGATCGTCGTTCGGCGCTTCATCGTTCCAAGGGGAAAGGTCGACGAAGGGGGCACGACGGGCGATGAAATAATCGTAATTGGTCAGCGTATGGTTCTGCATCGCGTTGTCCGAATTGAGCCACGCGAAATCGGTATAGTAACCGACATGGCCGTCCGATGTCTTTCCGGTCTTGATGTAATGTTCGATCAGCCAGAGGTAGGCGTCGGCCTTGGCGCTGCCCGTCGACGGCCGGTCGGTTCCGGGGATTGTTCCTGAACCGGTGAAGAGGGGCGTGTCGTCGTCGGCCAGAAGTCGCGCCCTGACCGGCAGACGGAGACCGTCGGGATCGGTAATCAGACGGCAGTAGAGGGAACCGGGCGCCGGATCAAACCGGACCGGAAGGAGCCTGTCCGCCCCGGCAAGCGTCGCGGCCAGGCACGAGGTGGCGGGAACCCGCTCGTCGTAGAGGACAACTCCGCGGTAGTCGTCCCGAAAGAGCGTCAGGAGCTCCTCTAGAGACCCGACTTCCCGAACCGGTCTTTCCTCGATCCAGCCGGGAGTGCCGTCAGGGTCGGGAGAGCGGAACAGATCGAACCAGTACCGGTCGATGTTCCGTTTTCCTTCTCGGACGTAGAAAAGATAAAGCCGGGGCGCGTCGCGGTTAACCAATCCCTGGAGTGCGGCAATCAGAAAAGTCTCGTCCCAGGCGCGGCGCATCGCGGCGGGATCGGCACGGTCGGCGTTCCGGGCATATTCCAGATCAAAGGTGAAAACGGGATCCTCGGCCGCCGCAAAAAGCGGGGCGGCAGCGGGGGCAAAAAGGGAAACGAGGACCAGGAGAAACCATTTCGCGTTTTTCATCCGGCGTTCCATGAAAGAGAGCTTCGCTGACGGATCCCCTTCCCCGTGCGCAGAAACAGAAAAAGGGACAAAAAAAGCTGCGTCGGAAACCCGGCACAGCTCGGAAAAGCCAGAGGGGGGAATCGAACCCCCAACCTCAGCATTACGAATGCTGCGCTCTGCCAGTTGAGCTACTCG
>ONWH01000257.1 GCA_900321495.1 uncultured Planctomycetota bacterium | reverse complement strand
CTTTCTCTCCCGCCGCGCCCCTAGTTCCGGAAAAATTCATATTGTCCGCTCGTTCCATATAAACTATATTGCAGGGGCGCCGGTTCGACGGAAGAAACCTCTTGTTTTGGGAAACTTTCAAGGCCGCTGCGTATTATTTCCGGAGAGGATCCGCAATGAGGCGGATCCCGCGTATGAGAACAAGGTGACATGTCAAATTCAGAACATCTCAATCAGCTGTCTTCAGGGAAGAGTCTCGAACGCCGTGGAATGATCCGTAAGACGGTCAAGCCGTATGTGAAGGGAACCGCGCCGGCCAGGCGTCCGGCGGCCTCGCCGAAACGGTCGGAATACCTCCTTTTTTCCCCGATCCACTACGAACCGAAATACGCCTATCCCCTTCTGGTCTGGTTCCATTCGCCCGGCGCCGACGAAACGGAAATCTTCCGCGTCATGCCGCAGATGAGCCTCCGCAACTATGTGGCGGTCGCCCCGCGCGGCCTGACCCCCGAAGAGACCGGTTCGCGCCGGGTCGACCGGTTCCGCTCCCTTGAGGGAAACGTCGGGCGGTTTGCGGCGCTTTACGACTGGACCGAAACCGCCGCGACCCTCGACCGCGCCGAAACGCGCGTTTTCGAGGCGATCGACCGGGCCCGGCTCCGCTGCCATCTGGCGCCGAACCGGATCTTCCTGGCGGGAATCGGCGCGGGCGGCTCGATGGCGATGCGTCTGGGCGCGCGCTATCCTGAAAGGTTCGCCGGGGTCATCTCCTTTTCCGGGGGATTTCCGATGATCCCCTCCTCCCTGTCGAAATGGGAAGCGCTTCGCCGTCTGCCGATGGTCATGATGATCGGATCGAAAAATCCCGTCTTTTCGCCTGCAGCGGTTTCGAAACAGCTCCGCCTCTTCCACACCGCCGGGATGTCCGTTTCGATTCGGCAGTACCATACCGCAGACGATACCGCTCCGCAGATGTTCCGGGACGCGAACCAGTGGATCATGGAACAGGTTACTCAGCCGTCCGCGTAAATCCCCATGCCGCAGCGATACACCGACAAGATCATCCAACAGGCGGATCAGGCGCTCGAAGCGCTCGGGAACGAGTTCGTGCAAAACGCGCCCCTGACCGAGTCGGCGGTTCTGGAGATCGAGTTCGGTTCCGTTGACATTCCTGTCTCACGGCTTCCGAGTCTGAGTTCCGGAACAATCCTCACACTCAACGAACCGGCTCAGCCGACGGTCGTCCTCAACTACGGCGGACGCCCGGCGGCGGAGGGGATTCTGATGATTCAGGACGGTGTGATCGCGGTGAAAATTACACGAAAATACAGCAGGCCGGACTGATGAAAAACGTTCCGCTCCCGCGAGGAGGCCTTTACCTGAAGAATGCCGCGACCGTTCCGCTTCTGATACTCGCGGCTCTTTTTGCTTTTATTCCGGGTCCGGTCCGGGCCGACGGCGCCGTTTCCGAACAGGGTTCCGCCGCCGAGTCCGCCTCCGAGACGGCGGGGAAGACCCCGATCGACCTTTCGGAACATTCCGCGCGGCCTCTCATGCCGCCGTCCGGGAACCTGCTGATCGACGGCGCGGCGAAACTTCTGCTGGTGCTGGCCGCGGTTTTCGCTCTCTTCTGGTTCCTCCGCCGAATACAAACGCCATGGCGCGGCGGACCGGCCCCCGGCGGCCCGTTTGAAGTCGCCTCGCTTGTCCCCCTTTCCGCGAAAAGCCGTCTGGCGCTCGTCCGTTTCGGCAATCGGTTTCTCCTCCTGTCCGTCGCTTCAGACCGGACCGAGAAGCTCGCCGAAACGGACGATCCGGAAGAAGTCGCGCAGATCCTCGGCTCGCTCAAACGAAAGGGGACGGAAGAATGAACCGTTTCCTCGTCACCGGCGTGTTTCTCCTTTTCGCGCTCACGGCGGCATCGGTTTTTGCCGCCGACCCCGCCCCGTCCGGCGGAAGCCTCTCGCAGATGACGGCCGCGCTCGCCGAGAAGGCGCAGACGCTCCCCCCGGCGGTAAAAGATGCTGTCGGGGGCGGTAATCTCCCCTTCCTGTTCGCGCTGCTGGCCGTCGTGCCGGTCCTTCTGATCGCGACGACCTGCTATGTGCGCGTGATCACCGTTCTTTCCCTGCTGCGGCAGGCGGTCGGCCTGGCGCAGATCCCTTCGGCGCAGATTCTGGCGGTCCTCAGTTTCTTTCTGACCCTTTTGGTTATGACGCCGACCTGGACCCGCGTCTATCGCGAAGCCTGGGAACCGTACACACAGCAGGAGATTGATTTACAGGAAGCGGTCCGCCGCGGCGAGGCGCCGATCCGCACCTTCCTCTGGAAACAGATTGAGCGTTCCCGCAATACGGGGCAGATCGCCGTCTTTCTCCGGTCGATTCCCGATGCCGAAATGCCCGAATACTACGAGGATATTCCGTGGCGGGTGCTTCTTCCCGCGTTCATCCTCAGTGAACTGAAAACGGCGTTTTTCATCGGCCTGCAGCTCTTCCTCCCCTTTGTGATCATCGATCTGGTCGTTTCTGGCGTGATGGTCTCGATGGGGATGATGATGCTTCCGCCGACCGTCGTTTCGCTTCCGTTCAAGTTAATGCTCTTTGTTCTGCTCGACGCGTGGGATCCCGTTGTGCAGATGCTTATCGACAGTTTCCGTTTCGTGTAGGGGGTGCAGGAATGATCGAACCGGACGCCGCCGTGACCCTCTTTCAGAATTTTTTCTGGCAGGCTCTGACCCTCCTGGCTCCGATCCTGATCGCGGGGATCCTGGTCGGGCTGGTGATCGGCGCGCTCCAGGCGGCGACACAGATTCAGGAACAGACCCTGTCGATTGCCGCGAAGGTGATCGTCATGGGGTTTGCCGCACTCCGTCTCCTTCCCTGGATGATCGCGCGTCTCATTGACTATTCGCGGGAACTGATCGCCGGGATTTCCGAGGGGATCGGAGGAGCCTTCTGATGCCCGGTCCCGTCCTGACGGCGCTCGGCGCGCCGACCCTCTGGCTGGCGCTGCTGGTCTTCGCGCGGTGCGCGGGACTCCTCTGGATTATGCCGGTGATCGGCGGGAAACGGGTTCCCCGCTCTGTCCGCCTGGCCGAGGCGTTTGTCCTGACCGTCGCGATCCTTCCGTCAGTGTGGTACGCGAATCCCGCTCCGCCCGCCGCGCCGGCGGAGAAGTTCTTCTTCCTGATCAGCGAATACCTGATCGGACTGGCGCTCGGCACGGCGGTCGCGATCTTCTTTGCCGCGGTTTCGGTCTGCGGCGCGCTGATCGGCCGGGCCGGGGGATTTTCCGCTGCGGCGGCGCTCGATCCGGAACTGGGGGACGAGAATGGCGCGCTCGAGACGCTTCTCTCCCTGGCTGCCCTGGCAGTCTTTTTGGCCGCAGGAGGACTCGAAAAGTTTTTCACCGCATTCATCTCCCTTTACGGCGCGGTTCCGCCGGGAGCCCTTTTCGCCCCGCAGAGCGTACTGACGACACTCACGAGTCTGCTGTCGCAGGCCGCCGCGTTCGGCGCGGCATTGGCCCTGCCGATTCTGGCGGCCCTTTTTGCGCTCTGGCTCGGGGGCGCGCTTTTGAACCGCGTGACTCCGCAGCTCCATTTTCTGACGATGACCCTCACTTTTTCGGGGAACCTCCTGGCGTCCCTTTTTGTGCTGCATCTGGCGATCGGCGGGATTCTCCTTCTGGTCGAAGCGCGTCTGCCCGACTGGAATGCGCTCTTTCCCTCCCTTTTCTCTTTCCGGCCGTAGGGGGGAAGCATGAGCGACAAAGAGAACCGGACCGAAGTTCCGAGCGTCAAGAGGATCGCGCAGGCGCGTGCCGAAGGAAAGTTTCCCGCGGTCGGTCTCTTTACCGGAACGTTTGTCTTCTTTGTGATGCTACTGTCCGTCGAACTTGCCGCCGCCGGGTGTGTTGAACGGTTTCTCGTCTGGTCGAGACAGCTGCGTGCGGCATCGGGCGAGATGACCTTCGAATCGCTTCCGGGAGAGGCGGCGCGCGGCTTTACTCCCTTCATCCCCCTGATGACGGTTCTGGCTCTGACGGCAATTTTTCTCCCTCCGATTTCGGCGTGGCTCACCCGCGGCTGGGCGTTTCTGCCGGAAAAGCTCGCTCCCGACTTCACACGTCTTCTTCCCCGGGCCGGCATTTTCTTTTCCCTGAACTCCCTCTGGCGTCTGGCGCTCGCCTTAGTGCAGATTGCCGGAACAGTCTGGATCACCGTGGCGTGGATCCGCCGCATCGCCGGCGACGAACGGTATATGACTCTCGCTGCCGGCGAATGGCCGGGCCTCTTTCGGGAATTCCTCCTCCCGCTGACAATCCGCCTGGCCCTCTTTTCGCTTCTCGTTGCCGCGGGGGATCTCCTCTTCCAGCGATGGAAGTTCGAGCGCGACCTGCGGATGACCCCCGAAGAGGTCCGCCGTGAACAGCGGGAAGAGGAGCGGAAATCGCCCCCGCGCCGTTGAGACTCTGTTTTACTGTTTTTCTAATTTACCTATTTGTTCTATATAACCGTTATATTCCGCAAAAAGACGGTTAAAGCGCGGAAATTTCTTCTTTTATCCAGTATTCTCATTTTGCATATGTTATAATCCCATAAGGGTCATTCTATGAAATTCTCTCCGAAAAACAGATTCCTCCCCGAGCGACGGGACGCCGGCCGATTCCTGGTCCGGCTCGTCTCGGCGCTTCTGGCGATGACGATACTGACTGCTTCGCTCCTTTCTGCCCAAGAGGGGGAGCCCAGGCAGGGAGTCACGTTCTGGCTCCTCGACGATGACGGCAACTGGAAGGTGCCGCTGCCGAACTGGTCGGTCGACGATGTGACCGCGCTGCTGGATCAAAATCAGCGGCAGCGCGAGTCGGCCTCGTTTACGATCATGTCCCTTGAAATGAACGGATCGGTTTCCGCATCGCGGGCGACTCTGATGATCGAGTATGAGATCAACGTGAGTCCCTCGCCCGGTCAGTCCGGCCCGATTCGCGTGCCGCTCGGGATGAAGGAAGGGGCTTACCGTCCCGAAGGCGACAAGGGGGAACCGAACTTTAACGCCGACGGACCGGGGGAAGTCGTCCTCGACGTCGATCCGGAAACCGGCGGTTACGCCGTCCTCATCTATCCGAGCGCTTCTCCCCGCTCCGGCGGGACGCCGGACAGAGAGACTCCCCCGCCGGCCGAAGAGTCCGCCGCCGATGAGCCCGCCGAGGCTGAAGGTGAAACCGCCGGCGAAGGGGACGGCGGGTCCCCCGGCGAACCGGCGGAGATTGAAGAGACTGCGCCGGACGAACCTTCGGCCGCCGCCATTCAGATCTATACCGTCCGGCTTGCCCTTATCTTTCCTGTAACACAGACGGCCGGTTCGGACGAATCGCTTCTCCTTCTGACCCCGCCGCCGGCGGTCAGTTCCCGGGCGCGGATCCTTGTTCCTCTTCCCGATGTCGAAATCAGCACATCGGAAGGGGTGATCGCCTCATCGCCGGTCCATGTCAGCGAAAACGCGTCGGAATTGAGCGTCTTCGGGTTTAACCGAAGTGGTACGGCGACGGCGATCCGCTGGCGTCCCGCGGTAAAGAACGAGGCGGCGCTTCCGGTCACCTATCGAGTCGAAAACGCCGTAATCGACCTGAATCCGACGGGGGACGGGATTGAATACGATGTCAGTCTGCCGATCCGGGTCTTCGGCGGAAGTCAGGATGTGCCGAACCGGCTTCTGCGGGTCGAGCTTCCGAAGGGGGCGCGTCCCGATATGCAGAACGTGCACGTTTCGGCCGGCGGGGGGGACATCTCCGAGGCGACGTATCGCGAGATTCCCGCCAGCGACGTCCGCCCGTCCCCGGCGCTCGAGGTTTCGATTCCGGGGAATATCGATTCGCTCGTTCTGCGGCTGGCGGCGTTTGTCCCGAGCGTGGAGGAGAACAAATGGGAATGCACCGGCTTCCACCTCGAAGGGGCGCAGAAAGAGACCGGCGAGATCATCGTCCGCCTTCCCGATGACGAAAAAATCCTTCCCGGGCTCGTTCCCGGCAACGGGGTGCGCGATATCGGTCAGCCCGATACGGCCGAAGGGGGCGATAAGAGCGCGCGGTTCCGTTTTTACAAAGAGCCGTTTTCTCTCAAGTCGGATCCGATCCCGCGGCAGACGCGGCTGATCGCGCAGCCGGAATACCAGGTTCTGATCAGCGGACAGGATGTGCGGATGAAGGCGCGTGTGGCGTATTCCGCCTACGGCGCTCCCCTGCGCGAGGTCCGGGTCAAGAACACCGGGTGGCTTTTTACCGATTTCGACGACGGAAGCGGAATCGATCAGGCCGAAACCCGTACCGATCCCGAGACGGGCGAGACGATCATCTCCCTGAAAAAACAGATCGAGGGTGATTTCACCCTTTCGTGGGAATCGGTCCGCGATCTGAACCGTCAGCGGGGGACGGTCGAATTCGAAATACCCGAACTTTCGGCCGACTGGGTCGCCTCGCCGACTCTGACGATCGTTCCCGATGACAACATTGAACTGGTTCCGTTCCCGGGACTTCTGAAAGGGCTGACGCCGAAGAAGCCGTCGAGCAGCCGTCCGGCGATTGAACTGCCCCAGCGCGAGCAGGCGCCGCTTGTCTATCAGGTTCAGCGGGAAGGGATTCCCGAAGGGGAATCTCCCCTCTTCGCGGCGCGCTTTATTCTCCACACGGGGGAAGTCTCGGTCAACTCGTCTCTGTCGGTCCGGCTCGACCGAGCGCCCGCCGAACTGGTTCAGGTCCTCGAGTACCACATCAAGTACGTCCCGGTTCAGTCGCTCGACTTCACCGTGCCGCAGGAGATGACGCCCCTGACCAATCCCGAAATTTTCCTTAACGGCAAACCGGTCGCCGCCGACATCCTGGCCGCCGAAAAGGGAGCCGGCGGAATCGATGTCACACGCCGGACCGTCCGCCTTCCCGCTCCCGGTTTGATCGGCGATGTCCGTCTCGAATTCCGCGCCGGAATCGAACTGCCGGCGATCAGTCCCGATCAGTCGAATATTCTGAACATTCCCCTGGCGGTTCCCGTTGCCGCGCACGCTGAATCGAGCAGCGCCGAGGCGGCCGCCCCTCCGGAATTCACGCTCCATATCCCCGACGAGGAGCACGGCTGGAAAGAGACGAACTCCTCGCAGAAGGGAGGAATCCGTTATTTCGCCTTCACGAGTCCTTCCCTGCCGCAGTGGCTTCCTCTGCGCGCGGTGGTCGATCAGAACGCGCGGACGACCGGCGGACTGACCGCCGAGTATATCTGGGCTCAGACTTTTTTGGGACGGGACTCCTATTTCGAACGGATCAGCTGCCGCATCAGCGGAAATCAGCCGGTCTTTGCCCTTCAGCTGCCGCCGGGGGCGCACTCCGGGCAGATGGCGGTCAGTGTCGACGGCGTGTCGATTCCGCTTGATTATCTCCCCGATGAGCGGATTCTTCGGATTCCTCTTCCCGAGACCGCCAAGACCGAGACGGCGCTCGTTTCGATCTGGTATCTGATCCCCCGCGGCGAGCATGAGCTCGAGTTCCCCGACCTGCTGGGACAGACGATGATCCGCCGCTGCTACATGCAGCTGATCCTTCCGGCGAACACGCTTCTGCGTCAGGTTCCGGAAGGGTGGAGCTCCGAAGAAAGCGAGTTCGGCCGCCATCCGAAGACCTCGCGGCTGGCCGCCGCGATCGGGACACCCCTGACCGAAGGGGACGAGCCGCCCAAGAGCTCGAACGTCTATCTGCTGAGCAGTTTCAATCCCCCGACCCGGGTCCATATCCACCTGATCAGCCGGACCGCGATTGTCCTGATCGGAAGCGGTCTTATCCTCCTGTTCGGGATTTGCTACATCTACCTTCCCCGCCTGCGGTACATCGAGGGGATTATCCTTTCGGTCACCCTTTCGCTGTCGATATTCCTTTTCCGGCCCCAGGTCGTTCTTTTCTACCTGCAGTTTACGGTGATCGGCATCGTGCTGATCCTGGGGGTGCTCCTTCTGAGACAGTGGATGAAACGCCGCAGAGTGCCGACGCCCGGTCCGGCGGTCGGCGTGCCGCGTCCGGCCTCCGCGCCGGCGCAGGAGAAGTCGCATCCCGGTTCGACCGCGTCCAGGCCGGCCGCCATGCCGAAACCGGCCGCCGAACCGGCTTCCGCGGCAAAGCCTTCCGCCGACGCCGCCGAACCGGCTTCCGCGGCAAAGCCTTCCGCCGATGCCGCCGAACCGGCTCCCGCGGCGAAGCCTTCCGCCGACGCCGCCGAATCGGCTTCTGCGGCGAAACCAGATTCCGATTCCGCCCAGCCGGCCGGAGATCCGGAAACGGAGGAGTCATGAGCGTCCGGCCCCTCTTTCTTTGTATAGCGTCCCTTGCCGCGGCGTTTGTCTCCGCGTGTGCGGCGGCCGATGGGCCGCTGCACTACCGTTATTGGATGGTTCCTGCCGAAAAGATCAGCCGTTCCCCCTGGGGGGACGAGAAGTACTATCCGGTCCGCATGGAACGTCTTGAACGGTGGCTCGATTCCCTCCGCCGCGTCTCGGCCGAACCTTCCGGCGCACTTGCCGAAATCCGCCTCGAAGCTTCATTGGTTGACGGCGCGCTGAGCGAGGGAGAGGGGGAGGTCCGCTTTAAGGACAAATGCCCGCCGGCCTGCGAACTGACTCCCTGTTCGATGGCGCTTTCGCAGCTGCGCTGGAAAGACGGCAGTCCGGCCCGGGTCGTTTCCGACGGAACCCGCCCGGTCACGGCTTATGACATCTCGCCTGAAAAGGTTCTTCTCTTCGCCTGGTCCCTCGCCCCCGAATCGGACGAGAGGAACCGGCGTGTCTTTCATTTTGAACTTCCCCCCGCTCCGGCGGCCAGTCTGCGCCTTCATCTTCCGGCGAATCTGACCCCCGCGGCCGACCCGGGTCTTGTTACCCGCCTTGAAGACGAAGGTGTGTGGCTGATCGAACCGGGTCCGGGAGGGGACTTTCGCCTGACCCTTTCCGAAAACGAAGTCTCGCCGGCTTCGAACTCCGTTTCCTCCGTTGCGGAACAGATATTCTGCCGCGTCAGTCTCGAGGGGATCGAACTGGTCTACACCGCCCGCTTTACCGGGATCGATGAGCTTTCCGACCCGATCACGCTTCGTCTCGACGAACCGTTCCTTCCCGAAAAGGTGGAGTGGGAATCGGCCGGCCCCGCCGATGCGGTCTGGGAAAAAGACGGACAGACACAGAAAATCATCCTTCCCGCGCCCCGTTCGGACACGCGTCAGAGCGAACGGCTGACCCTGACCGCGTTTGCCCCCTTCGATTCGGTGAGGACACTCTGCCTTCCGCCGGTGCACTCATCGGCGGCGATATGGCAGGAAACGGAACTGGCCGTCTCGTTCGACCCGCCGACCGCCCCGGAAAACTTCATCTTCCGCGATTCCGGCCGAAGCGGTTCAGGAGGGCTTCTGCGCCTCTTCAAACGGACCGGCGAGGTTGAAATACCCCTTGTCTGTGTTGAGGAGAAGAACAGGTTCGAAAGCGCCACCCGGATCACCGTGACCGGCGGCGACCTTCGGTTCGAGACAGACCTGTTTGTTACGGCGAGCCTTCCCGGCATACGGCGCCTGACCATTCCGATCAGACCGGGATGGAGACCGGAATCGGTTTCCGTCGGCGGCGTGCCGATTCCGTTCCGGCTCGAGGCGGCGGACGGCCCGGCCGGCGCCGAATCGGAGACAGCCGGCGGGCAGACGGTGCCGGCCGCCGCCGAAACCGCGCCGGGAGAGCCGCCCGCCGCGGCGCACGGGCTGACGCTGGCGCTCGACGAGCCGATCTCGCCCGACCAGCCGCTATGGGTCCGCCTTGCCGGGCGGCGGAGTCTGAACGATCCGACTCCCCTCCTTTCCGACTACGAACCGCTGGTGATCGACGAGCCGGTTGTCGGCGCGCATCTGCTGGCCCTGGCGACCGATACTCCTTCGAAAATTTCCCTCGTCGACGGCCGGCAGAGTCCCCTCTCTCCCCCGGGCGTTCCGGAAGACCTGGTTCGCCGTCTTTTCGGATCGATTCCCGACGGAACCGTCTTTTCCCTCGTTGATTCGGCACCCGACACGGGTGTTCGGATCGAAAAAGACCCGATGGCGTATGCCGCGGAAATTTCGGGGCGCGCCGCAATCTTCGCCGGTTCGCTCTGGGAGGAGTGGAACTTTCACTGCACACCGCCGGCGGGTTCGCGGGTCGACCGGGTTCTGGTTACCTTTAACACAAAAGACGCCGTTCCATGGCGTATCGCGATGACTCAGTCGGGGAATGACGAAGCGGAGCTCCAGATGCGTCCGGCGACCGAAAGCGAGCAGGCGCAGTACAACCTTTCCGACGGACAGACTCTGGGCGAAATTCTCCTTTCCGCTCCGCGGAGCGCTCCCTTTACGATCCGCCTGGTCCGCGACCGGCAGGCCGCTCTTTCGGACGGAGTGGTGATCCCCCTGCCCGCCCTCTGCGCCGCGTCGAGCCAGACCGGGCGGATCGACATTTCGACCCCCGATTTCACCCCCGCCCGTCTGGAAGTCCGCTCCCTGATCCCGATCACTCCTCCGCCGGCCGAAAAGGGGGCCGCCGCCTCGGCGCTGGCGTCGTACCGCTACACACCATCCGAAAAAGGGGGGTATACCCTGGCGGCGCGCGAAAGCGGTGAAGACCGCCGGAGCGGCTGGTGCCGTTACCTCCGGCTCGAGAGCGATTACGCCGCGACCGGCACGGTCCGTACGCGGGCGCTCTGCCGGATCGAAAACACGGGGATTCCTTCGCTGTTGATCGAATTTCCCGAACAGATTTCACTTGTCAACGCCGGAAGCGTGCGGAGCGGGAAAGACCCGATCCCCTACATGTTCCATCCGGAGGAACGGAAACTGGAGATTCCCCTCCCTGTTCAGCGGCGCGACTTTACCCTCTCTTTCGAGTATGAGACGCGGATTGTTCCTTTCGGTTTTAAGGGGAATATCCCGCGCCAGGTTCCCCGGCTGAACATTCCCGTTTTGGAAGGGGACTGGACCGCAAGCATTCCGACCGAGTACAGACCCGACGCACGGCGCGGCGCCGACCTGACGCGGGTTCCGCTCGACGCGCCGGTGAAAGAATACCGCCTGATCAGCCGATACCGGCTCCGGATTCTGCAGTTGTTCATCTTTCTGGTGTCCCTCGCACTGGGACTCCAGTTTAAAGCGGTTCACATGGCGTTTCTGACCCTGCCGACGGCCCTTCTGTATGCCGTCACCTCGTCGGAGGTCTGCGCGCAGGTCTCCCTGGGGATACTGGCGGCGTCGGTAATTACGGCGGTTTTTAACTTCTTCTATCACCGAAAGACCGGCGAGCCGATGCCCGATCTGCCGGAGCCCGACACCTCGGAAATCGGCTTTGTCACACGCGGAGCGGCGGTGCTTCTGCTCCTCTTCGGCGCATCGGCTGCCGCCGCCGACGAGAACTACTCGATCTTCGTTCCCGCCCGCAACGGGGAACGCGCGGCTGACGAGCCGGTCTGGATACCCGAGGAGCTGCAGAACCGTCTGGCGCAGTGGGAACGGGAGAACGCGGACCCCGAAACCGCCGCACAGTTCGAGTCGGCTCTCTACGAAGGGCAGCTGAACTACAACCGCGAAACCGGACAATATTCCCTCTTTCATCTGACCGCGAAATACAGGATCCTGACCGCCGGGGCGAACAGCCGGATCGATCTGCCGGCAATGCCTATCTTTCAGGAAGGGGGAATTCTCATCGACGGAGTGGCCGGAAGCGTGACGATGCGCCGTGACGGTCCGCGGATCCGTCTGGAGCTGCGGGGAATCCCGGCGGGAGTCCATCAGTTGGAATTCTCTCTCCTGACCGATCCGTTCGAAGAAAAGGATCAGGACGGACTTTTCGTCCCTTTGCCGGCGGTTCCCGATGCCAAGCTTCTCCTGCGTCTGCCGAATGACGCGGCGGCGCCCCGTCTTTCCGGGGCGATGGGACAGGTCTCGACCTCACCGGGGATACTGACCGCCGACCTGGGACAGACCTCGGGGATCACCTTTCTTCCCCCCGAAAAGGGATCCGTCCGCGGCGAGACGGTGATGGAATCGGAACAGGAGTTCCGGCTTGCCGTCTCGGACAGCCGTGTTTTGCTGCGCGGCGAGTTCCGGCTTCATTTGGCCGGCCGCTGCAGCGGCGTCACCCTTCTGGCCGATCCGCGCTACCGCCTTCTGCGGTGCACCAGTCCCGATGCCGACCTGATTCCCGCGCCGATTGACGATACGGGTCAGCGGATATCCGTCGCTCTGCGTCAGCCGGTCAGCGGTACGCTGACCCTTCGGGCCGATTTTGTCCCGCGCGATTTCAGCGGGGTAGGGGAACTCCCCCTGCCGGCGATCCGTGTCGATGATGCCGTGATCACCTCGAGCCGTCTGCTGATGCCGCCGGGGTCTTATCCCGCGGAATACGACCTGACCGATCCGGATTCCGCGACCCGGAGCATTCCGTTCGTCCCCCCGACGGCGGAACCGAAGATAAGCGAGTCGGCGGCCTACCGGTTCAGCCTTCGCGATACCACGGTGACGTATCATGCCGCACTCAGAACCGAAAGTCCTCTCTGGCAGCTGACCCTGCGCGTGCCGCAGAAGCATATCATTGAATCGTTCGAGATTACCGACAGCCGGAAAGAGCCGGTTCCCCTGCGCAAGAGCGAAAAGGAATCCCTGCTGCACGTCTTCCTCGACGAACCGCTCACCGGCGCCTATCAGGTCGACCTGCGTCTGCGGGCGGTGACCCAGGACCGGTTTCCCCTGACCGGAATTCTCGATGCGCCGGCGGAGGAAACGGAGCTTTCGTTTGAATGTGCCCCGTCCCTCTACTGCGACTTCACTCCTCCGGGAGACTGGACCGGACTTCCCGCCGGCAGCGGCGGGCGGCGCTGGGCCCTGCCGGCCGCCGCCGCCTCGATTGACCCTCCCGTCATCAGGGTGATGTCGAACCGTCCGAAAGTGACTCTGGCGGCGGACATCTTCTACTATCCCCTGGCCGAGAGTCCCGACCGGCTCTGGGAACTGCGCGCCGACTGTCTGGTCCGCGTCGAGGCGGGTCAGGTGGACCGTCTGGAGTTCGAGATTGACGAGTCGTTCCGTTCCGATTCGATACGTACCGATCCGGCCCTGTTCAAGATCGGAATCGAACGTTCCTCCGGCGGCGGCCGGCGCCTCCTGCTGACTCCAAACGAGCCGTTGCGTGAAGAGACGCGGTTTATTCTGCACGCGGCGACGTCGAACGCCCTTGTCCGTCTCCCCCGGTTTGATCTTGCGGGCGCCGCGGAAACGAAGATTCAGATACGGCTTCCCCGCGCCGTCGGCGATCAGCCCTTCCTCTGGCAGACCCAGAATCTGGAAGTCTGCGTGCCCGAACAGATCGGAAACGCCGCGCAGCAGAGAATCCAGCATCTCCCGTTTACGCCGACCGGTTATTTTCCGCACGAGGTCACCGAGTTGTCGCACATACCGTTTAACATGTTCCAGACATACCGGCCGTCGGCGCCCGGTTCCTACTCCGCATCGGTTTCCGCCGAAAACACGGTTCTGCGTCTGAACCGCGCCGAGACGGAATACCGTGTTCGGAGTGACGGCACCTACTGGGGACGCGCTTCTTACGACCTTAACCTGGGAGCGGGGGGGGTCTGCGATCTTCAGGTTCCTTCATCGATCCGTCTGCT
>ONWH01000293.1 GCA_900321495.1 uncultured Planctomycetota bacterium | reverse complement strand
CGGGGGTCTTCTCGAAGATAGAAGCCTCGGAAAGCCAGGTTTTCCGCTCCTCCGCGGGAAGACGCCCGTCAGCGGAAAGACGGCTCTGCCAGCAATTGACAACCTCGACTTCAATCTCGTTCTGGCCCGGCTTTGCCGCGCTCGTGATATCGAGCTCGTAGGGGAAGGTCCAGACACCGCCGACCGGAACACCGTTCACACGTACGCGCGCCATTTCACAGACTTTGCCGAGCTGAAGGACGATCCGTTTTTCCGGTGCGGTCTGCGGAAGGCCAGCGGCGATTTTATAAACGGCGTCACCGCTGAAATCACGAACCTCAGGATTCTCACTCCGCGCCCAATCCGAGAGGGTGTCGAAAACAACCGGCTCACTCGGACCACGCCGAATCTCATCGGTTTCAAATGTCACGGTCCAGGGACCGGCCAGTTCCGCAACCGTTTCCCCTGCGGGAAAGTTTTCGCCATTCGATGTTTTTTTCTCAGTATCTTTGGCGAAAACGACGAAGTAGCTCTGCTGGGGCGCAAACGAAAGGGGAACTGTGACTCTCTTGCCAGACTCTACGGTCAGCCACCGGGAAAGATCGCGCCGGGTGCCGCTGACCGGGTCCCAGCATTCCGGAAGTTTTCCCGCCATTTCGCGGAAAGTGACTGGAACGTTGTCGATCGGCTCCTGACTCTGGTTTGCGACGAAGTAGATGTCGGCATTTTCAAGACGGCGGTGGCAGTAGACCAGGTTGGTTCCGTCCGGCCACTCGCAGTCAGGATGCATCACACCCGCTTTGCCGAGAAGATCCCTGACGCTCTCTTTCCCGGAGACGATCAGGCCTTCGCCAAACCTGCGCCCTTTCCACTGCCCCCAAAGCCGGTCGGCCATTTCCCGGACCTCGCGGTCAGCTTCAGGATAATTCTGAAGGCTGGGGGAACGCTTCGGTTTCGGTCCCATCACAATCGCGCCCTCCTCGATCAGCTTCATGATGCGGCGGAGAAGTTCCGGACGCATCGTTTCAAGCTGGGGCAGAATCAAAACGCGGTACTCGGCCCCATTGGGCAGCACAAGCTTGCCGTTTTTCACCGTCAGAGCGGACTCGATGACCTCGGCATTGATGAAGTCATACTGAAAACCGGCGGGGATTTCCGGATCGGTGACTCCCATCATCTTCGGCGCGTCCTCGCCGATGAAGTAGAGCACGTCGGAAACTGGAACTCCCTGCTGGAGGAGATAGTTTGAACGCTTCAGGTAACCAGTGAACAGGTCCATCATCGTGAACCATGTGTTGTGGCGGTTGAACTCGTTGCCGAACCAGGCATTCATCCCCGGAACCCGTTCGTCGGGCTGCTGGACGTAAAGGTGAAGAAGCGTACTGTTGATCCCTTCGGAGAAGAAACGGTCGGTTCGAACCTTCATATTGACCGGACTGCGCCCGAACGGTTCGCCGGCTGCGGTGTTCGACTCGGCCCAGATCTGACGCTTGCCGTAGATGTGGCCGCAGGAGGAGGCAATACGGTTTTCGATGTCGCCGAGAGTGCCCTCACTCCAGTATTCACCGGCGACCTCGTTAGACTGGCCGCCGTATTGCAGGAACTCGCCGCAGAACCCCCAGTGCCCGTAGCATTCAAGCCAGGTTTTCAGACCGTGCTCGTTGCTGGCGTCGCGTAGACCGCCGACATAACTGTAAGCGATTTCATCGGCGACGAAGCGGCGGAGGTCCCAAAGGAAGCGGTCCGATTTTTCCGGATCACCGACAACGGTTCCGAAGAAAGTGGGAAGATACGGCGTCGGGTCATAGCCGAACTCTTTCTCGAACTTCTCAAAGAAGGCGTCGGTGAAGTTCTGACCGCCGACCTCATAACTGTCCAAAACCGCGTATTTCAAAGACTTGGTGTCTTCTTTGGGGAACCGTTTGAGGATTTCGCCGAGCATCGAATCGAAGTGATACTGAATGTGCTCGCGGCTCATTTTATCGGTTTCATAACCGGTAGCCTCGGGAACAGCCGGCGCGTTTTTCTGACCGGTCGGAGTCATACCGGTCCTGAGGATGACCCAGTTACCGTCCGGTACGTCCCAGGTGAGAGTCCCGTCGGCGGCCATCTTATCGGAAAGATCGACGACGCTCGACGGATCAACCAAAAAACTCGGATCGCTGACCGACGGCTCGCTCGGCCACTGATATTCGGTCCACATCGGATGAGGAGTCTGGTGAAGCTTGGCAAGCGTCTTTTCATAGAAGGAGTCAATCTGCGGCCGCTGGGAAACGGTAATACGGCGGACACCCGCCCCCTTGCGGTTGGATTTTAAAACGACATTCAGTTCCTGCGTTTTGATTTCCGGAAGCGAAACAACGGTCGGCGCATAGGGAATGAAGCCGACATTGATGTCCGGATTGAACCGGTTCACTTTGAAGTGCGCGACTTCGCGTGCCGGGTCCGCGTCCCCTCCCGCCCAGACGGTTCCTTCTGCGACAACCGGAGACGGCGTTGTTTCAATGACGAGACTGCGGAGCGTTGCCGGCTGATTGAACTTGAACGAAAAAGAAACGGGAGAATCTTTCGGAAGATCTTTCCCCTCCTCGCCGAAATCAAGTGTCTGATGATCGCCTTCGGGGGGTTCGGGATAGGCGACGACTTTCACATCGCGGAATTCCTCGGCGGCCCTTCCCGTTCCGGGAACCGGGAGTTTTTCGGAAAATTTCGCCGGTCCTGAAACCGTGACACTGCTGGAAGCCAGATAGCGCATCGCCCGTTCGGGGGTCACCCAGGGACCGCCGGACTGACTCCAGCCGGGAGAATTGAAAATACCCATTTCGATGTCAAGTTCGGAAGCTGTTTTCAGAGCGGCGCCGATAGCGTCCCACCACTGAGGAGAAAAAGTGCGGCCGGCGCCGCGCGCCATTCCGTCGACCCCGATATCGCCGATATAGGCACGGTCAATGCCGACCGACTTCATCGCCCGGAGGTCTTTGACAACTCCCTCGGTTGAAAAATTCCCCGAAAGCCAGTACCAATAGACTCCGGTACGGACATGACCGAACGGATCGGCAAAGACTCTCGCCATTTCCTCGTAGGAAGGATTGCTTGGTTCTTCGTACGTTTCGGCCGGCATCTTCCGGGGAAACGATGTCTCCTGTGCGAACAGGTTAAAAGCGAGCGGGACAAGGAACAGACCCGCAAGGGAAAGAGCCGCAGACTTCAATCTCATCAAATCACTCCTCTGCCATTGCCATTCAACGAACAATTACTGTTCAATCACCCTGACGCTTCCCGCCGGAAAGGCGGTCAAAGTAAAACAGCGCTTTCCTAAGATTTTACTGGAACGAAAGAAGGCGCGCAACCCGCAGGGATTGCGCGCCTTCTCGAATAAGCGGAAAACACGGTCCGGCCGCTCGCGGAAGAATCAGCCTCCGTAACCGTCAGGATTCAGGAAGACCCGATGCGTGTCGGGGATCAGATCCATATCGAGCGCCAACCCCTTAACCTCGTTCAGGAGAACGTCAAAACTGGCGGGTGTTCCCGCTTCGAGAGTATTCTCACCGTTGACCATCGACGCGAATATCTTCTTACGCCCTTCGATATCGTCACTCTTCACGGTGAGGATCTCTTGCAGAGTGTATGCCGCGCCGTAGGCTTCGAGGGCCCAGACTTCCATCTCACCAAACCGCTGGCCGCCGGAGCGCGCTTTTCCGCCCAGAGGCTGCTGAGTAACAAGGGCGTAGGGACCGCTGTTGCGTGCGTGAATCTTGTCATCGACCAGATGATGCAACTTGAGCATGTAGATATAACCGACAGTTGTTTCCTGGTCGAACGGTTCGCCGGTACGCCCGTCATAGAGCTGAACCTTGCCGTGACGCGGAAGACCCGCTTTTTCAAGTTCTTCGTTGATTTCGGCTTCAGTTGCACCGTCGAAAACCGGGGTCTGGGCATGATAGCCCAGTCTTGAAGCCGCCCATCCCAGATGGGTTTCGAGAATCTGCCCCACATTCATACGGGAAGGCACGCCGAGCGGATTCAACATGATCTGAATCGGGGTACCGTCTTCCATATAGGGCATATCCTCTTTCGGAAGAATTTTCGCGATCACGCCCTTGTTTCCGTGCCGACCGGCCATCTTATCGCCGACCGAGATAACGCGTTTGGTCGCGACATAGACTTTGACCATTTCCAGCACCGCCTGATGCAACTGTTCGCCGCACAGGTAAGTGTTCAGTGCGCGGTCGCGCTGCTTGATTGCCTGCTGGAGACCCGCCTTATGTCTATCGTAGATCTTCCGCATCTCTTTGACGAGTTTCGCGTCGGCAACGTCATTCGCCTTGCAGACCGCGTCAAAATCGAAGTTACGCGCGTTCTGGACGATATCGGTAATCTTCCGGTCATGGCAAAGCTCGGCCTTCGAATCATCCGGTTCAGCAAGGCGGTGACCACAAACCTCCTCGAGATCAAGAACCATTGCGGTAAACGCGTCGGCGATCGAACGGTTCCCCTCTTCTTCAAGACGAACCTGCTCTTTTTTGAACTCGCGCAATTCGTTTTCGTCCATTCCCGCCTGCTTCTTATAGCGGTGAACCCCGATCACAACCCCTTCGACACCCGGAGGAACCACAACCGAATCATTCTTGACATCTTCACCCGCGCGACCGAAAATCGCGTGGAGAAGCTTCTCTTCAGGAGCGAGTTCCGCCTTGTTCTTCGGCTTGACGCGGCCAATCAGAATATCGCCCGGCTTGACATAGGTTCCAATCTGCACCACACCCTTTTCGTCAAGGTTGCGCAACGCTTTTTCGCTGACATTCGGAATCTCGCGAGTGAACTCGCCGCGGCCGCCAGCCTTCGACTCGCGCACTTCACCATCGTACTCTTCAATGTGGATCGAAGTGTAGGTGTCTTTCTGAACAAGCTCTTCGCTGATGATGACCGCGTCTTCGAAGTTAAAACCGTCCCAGACCATGAACGCGACCAGGACATTCCGACCCAGTGCCAGAACACCGTGATCCGTACAGGCGCCGTCGGCGATCACATCCCCCGCCTTCACGCGGTCACCCGGTTTGACGAGCGGTTTCTGGTTCTGACAGGTTCGTTCGTTCAGACCGACGAACTTACGCATCAAGTGAGTCTCTTCCTGCGGCGCTCCAGATTTGTCCTTGTAGGTAATGACAATCTTCGCGGCGTCGACATAAGTGACCTCACCGTTGTTTTCGGCCTTAACCAGAAGGCTTGAGTTATGCGCTGCGGCTTCTTCCAAACCTGTCCCGACCAGCGGAGCTTCGGAAATCAGAAGCGGAACCGCCTGACGCTGCATATTCGCCCCCATCAGGGCGCGGTTGGCGTCATCATGTTCCAGGAAGGGAATAAGTCCCGCCGAAACACCGAGCATTTGGTTCGGGCTGACGTCGATATACTGAACCTCAGTCACGGGAATCGAGACATATTCGCCGTTATTACGGGCAATCACCTGCCCTGACGCCGGATCGGGAAGTATCTTGCCGATATACTTCGGATCGTTGATCTTCTCGATTTTGACGTCGGCGGGGACCACAAAGACGTTCTGTTCGGAATCGGCGCGGAGCCATTCGATTTCATTTGTGACTTTACCGTTTTCGACTTTTCGGTACGGAGTTTCGAGGAAACCGAGACGGTCAACGCGCGAGTAAATCGACAGACTTGAAATCAGACCGATGTTGGCACCTTCAGGAGTCTCGATCGGGCAGATGCGCCCGTAGTGCGAGGCGTGAACGTCACGCACTTCAAAACCGGCGCGTTTACGGTTCAGACCGCCCGGTCCCAATGCCGAAAGACGCCGTTCATGCGTGAGCATTGAAAGCGGATTTGTCTGGTCGACGACCTGCGAAAGCTCGCCTCTTCCGAAGAACGAATCGATGGCGCTGGAGATATTGCGGTTATTGATCACACTCCGCGGCAAAGCGTCGTCCCGAAGCTTTTCTTCAGCCGAACGCCGAAGCTTCATAAACCCCTTGCGGAGATCTTCACACGCAAGCTCTTCAATCGTGCGTACGCGGCGATTCCCGAGATGGTCAATGTCATCGGGAAGGATGGTGTTCTCGGAACGATCCGACTTATCGGCATTCTCCGCCGACCAGAGTTTGTTCAGATAACGAACCGCATTGATCAGATCTTCAACTTTGAGAACCTGATCTTCGAGTGCGATCCCCTCATCAGGCTCCTGATATTCGGCATCGAACTTCCGGTTGATCCGGACCCGGCCGACCTCGCCCAGCCGATAGCGGTTTGGATCGAAGAACTTCTCTTCGAGGAATTTGCGTGCCTTTTCGAGCTGGGCGGGACTCCCGGAACGAAGACGCAGATAGAATTTCAGAAGCGCCTCGTCGGTCGAATGGGTTTCGCTCTTGCGGAACGTCGGAAGAATCAGGTCTTTAGCGGAAGGAGCGTCGAAGACCTCGACCTCCTTAATGCCGCTGGTTGCGATCGCCGAAGCGGCTTCAACATCAATTTCATAGCCCGCCTTGACGATCTCTTCACCTTCGCGGTCGGTCCCTTTCGGATAGCAGAGAGTCTTAACCGAAATTTTCCCTGCGATCTTATTGGCGCTCCGGCCGCTGCGTAGCGAGACCTTCCGCGTTTCAAAGAAAAGACGCAGAATCGCTTCATCGGAGCTGTAGTCGGAACTCATCGCCCGAATCAGATCCATCACGCAGAACTTAGCTCCCTGATCAATCTGAACCTCAATCCGGTTCGGGTCTTTCCGGACCTTCGAGGCGATGTAGAGCTCAACCCAACTCCCCCGTTCGGGAACGATACGGCTGTGGTATGAAACAGAGTTGTCCGTTTCATCAACAGTCTTGACGAAGTCGATTCCGGGGCTGCGGTGCAGCTGATTGACGACCACACGCTCGGCTCCGTTGATGATGAACTCGCCGCCGCCGATCATCGCGGGGATGGTGCCAAGGTAGACGAAATCGTCTTTCGTCCCGTTTTCGCCGACAAGACGGAGACGAACTTTGAACGGATAACCGTACGTCAGTTTCAGACGGCGGCATTCTTCCTCGGTGTATGCGGGATCTTCCAGCTCATAATAAAGGTAATCCATGTGGCATGAGCCGTCAGCCGAACGGATCGGAAAACTCTCGCGCAGGACGGCTTCCAGACCGTAATTTTTCCGTTTGGCGGGATCAACTTCGCGCTGGAGGAACTTTTTATAGCTGTTCTTTTGGAGGATGGTCAGGTCGGGGACATCGAACTGGACGATCTGCCGACCGAAATTCTTGATTTTCTTTGCGTCGTAGTCAAACTTCCGTTTGGATGTGGTCGCCATAAAAAGAAACCCTTTCGTCGTGACGGCAACAGTGAACTGTCCTTAGTGCCGGTAGCTCCTTCAAACAAAAGGCGCGCAGTAAAATAAAGCGAGCCTCCCCACCATAAAACATATCCCATGAGGATACCATTTTAAGCCGATTCGGACAAGGGGGACTCCCCTTGAAAAATGAGGTCTTCAAGGCGGAAAACCGGAAACAGAAAAGGTTTCACCAAACAGAAACTATTAAGAAAGGCTGATTCAATCGGCCCTGACCACAGGAACCCGATCCAGATCGGTCGTCCAACAGGGGGAAGCGTATTCGGCGGAAGCCGCCCAGGGCCGGTCGGTCCCCTCGGCGGCGAAAAATATCTCCCCGGAAACCGAGGAATCGTTGATACGATCAACAGTCCGATAGAGGTCCATCCGGCGCCGACGCGATTTCGAGTCGCTCCTCAGGGGAGAGTCGGGATCGGGGTCCTCGTCGAAAAGATACTGTTGCGCGGCGGCGACTTCGCCGGGAACAAGATTCATCAGGGTTATACCCGCTTTCTTGTAGGCATATCGGGGTTTATAGATTGAGCGGAACGCCGAAAGGACGCCTTTGAGGATCTCCACCGTATCGGCGGTCGGCCGGCGAAACCCGGCCACGCCACAGGGGCAGTATTGCGGAAGTTCCGGACGAAACGGATTTGTTCGAAGCGCAACGCTCACCGCCGACGCCGCCAGGTCAAGACGTCTCAGACGCTGAGCGCCGCGCGCGGCGAATGTTGCGATCGCCTTTTCCAGGTCGGCCAGTTCGGTCAGCATAGTGCCGAACGACCGGGAAACCTGGATATTTTTCCGATCGGGGCTATCTTCCCCATAACAGGCCTCACCGTTGAGTTCACGGACCAGCACCTCCTGCGTTATCGAAAACTCGCGGCGGACAACCCGAGGGTCAAGTCGGCTCAAATCCCAGGCGGTCTTCAGACCAAGCCGTTCGAATCGGGGAAGGAGTCTTCGGCCGACCCCCCACACATCGCTCACCGGAAACGTTTCGAGCGTCTTTTCCCGTACACTGCGGTTCATCACCTCGAAAAATTGATCCGGACGGTCCTTGGCAATCCGGTTCGCCAGTTTGGCCAATGTCTTGGTCGGACCGAATCCGACTGAAACGGGGATCCCTGTCCACTCGGAAACCGTTTTGACAATATTCTGGCCAAGCAGTGCCAGGCTCCGTCTAACCTCTTCCTCTCCCTCATGCTGGTGTTCAAACCGCTGTGTCAGATCAAGAAACGCCTCGTCGATTGAATAGACTTCCACATCGGGCGTCCACCGACCGAGCGTCTCCATCACGCGTCGGCTCATATCCCCGTAAAGAACAAAGTTGGCCGACCGGACAATGATGCCCTCCCGTTCGGCGGTCTTCCTAACCCGAAACCAGGGAGTTCCCATCGCCACCATCGGTTTCGCCTCCGCCGACCGGGCAATAACACACCCGTCGTTGTTCGAAAGGACAACGACGGGTTTATCGGCCCAGTCCGGACGAAAGACCTTTTCGCAGGAGGCGAAAAAGGAGTTACAGTCAACCAATGCGTAAATCGGCATTAAAACAGGTACTGCACGGCGCAGTCGATTCGGAATGTTTTGCCGTCCGCCATGTCGCTGAACTGAACATCAGAAGTCGACACATCGCTCCGCTGCCAGTCGGTTCTCCAGTAGCAGAGTTCCACTCCTGTCATCAGCGCCTTGTTCCACTGGTAAAGGAAGTTGGTGAAAAACAGCTCGTTACGGGTTCGGAAATTACTTTTTCCGCCGGAGGCAACGACTGTTCCCTCCAGATCGTCCTCCTCGGGAATATCGATGCCGTAACCGGAGTTATTGGTCAGCTTATCGGAAAGTTTGGTCCGGACAGCACCCCACCCGCCGTAGTCGCGGACCCCCTCGCGGCGGTAGAGATCGACACCCTGGTTGATCCCGCCGCAGAAGGTGCTCAAGTCGCGTCCTGCGTAGCATTCGCCCAGAAAACCGATCCGCTTGGTCAGGGGAAGGTCGAGATCAACATTCGCCGACCAGGTCTGAACATCGGTGATTTCGGACTTGCCTACATAGGAACCGGCTATCGGGGAGAAACGGTAGGTTTCCTCACCGATGTGCCCCGAAAGGCCGATCGTTACCGGACCGGCAGGACGGCAGCACTCACCGAAAGTGACGGACCAACGCCCCTCGACGATCGGCCAGCCCCCTGACTCGGCGGCAACGCCTCCGGTCGACAGGTAATCGCCGGGAAAAGTATCGGCCAGCGCCACCTGGAAGAGAGTACGGACATCGGAACTATGACGAAACCCTTTATCGATGCGGAACTGCCCGCGGCGGTAGCCGATATTGCCGGCGAATCCGGCGGGAAGATAGTTGAACATCTGGGGGGCCAGCGGGGAAAGGATGTCCCAGTCCTCACCAAAGAGGAAACGGAGGTCGGCGTGGTCGTTGCGAAGTTCGACGAACGCTTTGCGGAGCTGAAGCTGCCCTTTGTTGTGGGTGACGTTAAGCTGGCCTTCGAAGTCGGCCTCGACGACGCCTTTCAATTT
>ONWH01000023.1 GCA_900321495.1 uncultured Planctomycetota bacterium | reverse complement strand
TAGGCGTCGTTGATCATGTCGCCGAGCGCCGGAGTAAAATATTCCGCCTTCAACTCGGCATACTCAAAGATCGCGTCAACGAACCACATGATCGAAGCACCCCAGAAGAGGAAACAGAGAATCCCAAGTCTCATGCTGTCGTCTTTGCGGTTATACCACAGAACCGTGGCGATAATCGCCGCAAATACGGTAATCAGGAGGGTCATCACATTCTCCTTTCCGTTCAGCTTGCCGGGTGCTGAACGTCGCACGGTGCGGGGCGCTTGACAATCACGTCGGCCACAACGCACATTGCCATCCAGACGACAGTGATGAGCGCGGCCATCGTTACGCCGACTGTTAACATTTCATGAAGCATTTCCCTCGTTTCGCCCGGATCGGACATCGCGGTCAGGAAAGGGAACCACGGAACAATCTCGCCGTGCCAGAGGTGTTCGAAGGCCAGAAGAATGCACCCGCCCCAAAGCATCCGGGTGAGCCACTTGATCTTCTGACGGAACGGAATAGCCGCCGAACTCTCGGAAACCGCGTCTTCGGAAACTGCATTCTGAACTTCCTTTTTACGCGTACACTTGTCAACCGCGGAAACAACAACCGCTTCAACTGCCGGAACCACAAAACACGCCATCGTCAAACCTCCTAAAAGGCAATCCTGCTCTCCTCTGAGAGAAAGCAGATCACGTTTGCAGTGATTTACCACTAAATATTTCTTTTAATCCGCACCCCCGTGCGGAATACTCCGGCGGTTTCCGCCGGAAACGTACAAAAGTATAGACGAAAATTATGAAACTTTCAAGTGTTTTCCAAACACCTCGCGGCATTCCTAACAAGACGGCACCGGGTATCGCCAGGGGCCGTCCGCTTCCAATTCCGGGGTTCTCTTGATTCTAATCCAGGTCAATCGTCAGAAGAATCCCGATACAGGCGAGCGTCAGTCCCAGCCAGACAAGCGAGTCCATTGGTTCATGCAGAACGAACCGGCCGAGCAACGTCAGAAGAACGAGTTGCGAAACGGCAATCATGGTCACCTTTGATGCGCTGGCATATCGGAGCCCCAAATTGAGAAGGAGAAAGGCAACAGACACGCTGACACCAGCGGCGAAAGCAAGTCCCCAGCAACTCCTCGGCACGGTCCAAAACGCCGCCGCCCCTTCTTTGGCCAAAAAGAACCCGCCTCCCGTGACAGCGCCGACAAGGCAGATCAGGAACATTGAAAGGACCAAAGGAACCGCCGGAGGATCGGAAGGCCTCTCCTTTTTCGATATTTTTCGCATGATTACGTAGAAAAGGGTATGCCCCAGCCCGGTCAGGAGCGCCAGACCAATCCCCCAGCCGATGTGCGAGGTCAGAAAGGAGTCTTTCAGGAGCGGTTCCATTCTTGAACGGCTCAGCGCAATGGTCAGAATCGCAGCTGTCAGAATCACGAAGACCGCGCATTTTTTCCACGAAACCTTTTCACGCAGAAAGACCGTGCCGAGCAGAAGCGTTTCCAGAATCGTGGAAATCTGAATCAACGGGTTTGCCAGGACAAGTCCCAAAACCGCGTAGGACCAGATTCGCATTCGCGCGCCGAGGAACTCACAGAAGAAACCGGCGACAAGAAGAGCGGCGGTCATTTTTACCGGAGGCCACGGAAACTTTCGGCGGATCATCAGAATCAAAATCACCGGCAGCGCAACAAGAACCCCAACCGATTCCCTGACACAGAGGATCCAGTCCGGGTTAATCCGACCTGCCAGGCATCGAACCAGAAAAAACGTAAGCGTATAACAAAGGCTCGAACCGAGACAATAAAAGAATCCCCGGCGGCGCAGTGAATCGGAAACGGAATTCACTGGCTTATTTATCACCTCTTCAGGTCGAATTCGGCAGGTCAGTTCTCTCTTCGGCACCGGAGTATCCTGTCACAGGGGGCAAAAGATTTCCGTTCATTATAGCATAATTCTGCCGCACCTTAACCGGTGGCAGCTGTTTATCGGGGGAAGTTTGTTTGAACAAAAATCTTGGCGGAAATGTCAGTCCAGGTCGGCGGTCATGAAAATCCCGATACAAGTCAAAATCACACCGATCCAGACAAGAGGATTGGTCGGTTCATGAAAAATGAATCGCCCCAGAAATGTCAGAAAAATGAGTTGCGAAACCGCGATCATTGAAACTTTCGAAGCGCTTGCGTAACGAAGTCCGATGTTTAGAAGCATGAAAGCCGCCATCTCGGCCACACCGGCCGACAATCCGAAAATCCAGCAGACACTCGGCTGACTGAAAAAGGCGTGTACACCTTCAGCCGCAATGAAAAAGCCGCCGCCGGTCAAAGTGCCGATGCCGCAAACCAGGAACATTGGGAGGGTGACGGGAATCGGTGCCGGTTCGTTTTCGTTCTTTTTCTTTGCCACCTTCCGCATAATCACGTAGAAGAGTGTGTAACCAATCCCGGTCAGAAACGCAAGGGATACTCCCCAGCCGACATTTTTCGAAAGGAACGAATCTTCCAGAAGGGGCTGCATACCGGTTCGGCTGTTGGCGATCAGGATCACTGCGGCGATAAAGATGGCGGTCGCAGTCCATCTTTTAAGAGAAATTCTCTCATGCAGAAAAAGCGCGCCCAGGAGGAGGGAGGCCAAAATGGTTGAAATTTGGATCAGCGGATTCGACAGAACCAATCCCAGCACGGCAAAGGTCCAGATTCGGAAACGCCCGCCGATAAAATCGTTGAAAAAACCCGCGACCAGAACCCAGCCGACCACGCGCAGAGGCGGCCAGGGGTATTTTCCACGAATGGTCAGTGCGAGAATGATCGGAAACGTGGTTAGGACAGGAACCGCTTCTTTGACACAGTAGATCCAGTCGGGATTGGCGTCTTCTGTCAGGAAGCGGATCAAAACGAATGAAAGCGTGTAACAAAGGCTCGAGGCCAGACAATAACAAAATCCAAGGCGTCTGAACGATTTCGGAATCGGATCAATGTGCTCTTTTTTAGCGACAGCGGCTCGAACAATCTCGGACGAAATCTTTTGATTCACCTTGGGCATCCTTCCAAGCGTCTGATAAGACGCATTCTCGTCGAACGCCTTTTATAACATATTTTTCGCGGTTCATAAGGGGAGCAATCTGCAGGTAAAACCAGAATTCGAATCTGAAAAAGAAAAGAAACAGGAAAAAGCCGGCCTTTCAGCCGCCTAAAACCGGCTCGGAGGAGACCCAGGCAAAATCACGTGGCGTCAAACCCGGACTCATCGCCAGATGAGGTGCCATGGCCGCCCGACTCATCCTCGGTACCGAAATTTTGAATCTGGTCGATCCAGGTCTTAAACCGTCCCCCTTCCCGTTTCGAAAAAAAGCTGGTCTGATTTCCCGTTTCAGGGCGTCTGGGTTGAGAAAATCGGGGGAACGACTCGCCTTCGGCGGCCAACGGCTCGGCAGGAGCCCCCCCGGCTTCGCGCGGCGGGATCAGATTTCCGTCTTTATCCCGTTTGCCGCAAACGTTGATTACCCCTTCTAGCTTTTCAACAATTTGCCGCGGAATGAACGGCTTAAAGAGGACCCCGAGAAGCCCCTTCTGGTTGGCGCTGACCAGAGTGTGTCCAGGATCATAGCCAAACCCGGTACTCAGTAGGAGAGGCGGAACGCGCAGATCGGGATAGAGGTCAAACATACGGAGCATCAGCTGGTAGCCGCTCATCCCCCCTTCCGGCTTGATTTCACAGATCACCGCATCGTAATACGAACAGCGAAGCATTTTGAGAGCAACCAGTGCGTCGGGCGCCGTTTCTACGGTACAGCCATATTCCTCTAAGATAGAATGCGCACTACTGAGAATCTCCTGATCTCGGTCAACCACTAAAATGCGCCGACCGTTCAGAATCGGATGCGACTCGCCGGTTGGATTCGGGTTCCGTGCCGCGGTCATGCGGCGACGAACGATGGCGACCTGGTCTTTGATCACGCGCGTCTTCTCGAGAATCGAGCGAAGCGCCGGAATCGCCGCGGGGTCCTGGTCAAGGTTGGCGTCCATCAGGACCGCGGTATTTCGGAGGATTTCGTCAATCGGTGAGGCAATCGACCCGATCACCGCTCCCAGACTCACCTCCACGGCAAACAGCTTTTCATACGAAAGGAGATTTAATGTATGAAGGGCGGCGGCAACGTCACGCATAAAGATCTGGAGGAAATAGAGGTCCAGCTCGGTAAACGCCCCCGGTTCGGTACACTCGACATTGCAGGTTCCGATAACCTTGTCGCGCCAGATCAACGGAACTGTCAGCGACGAGCGGGCGTCGGGGGAACCGGGGAGATAAAACGGATGGTCGAGTGTCTCTTCGCAGTAATAGGAGACCCTGTTGTGCGCTACATACCCGGTAATCCCGTTATCGTTTGATGAGGAGATCAATTTTCGTGCGGCCGCTTCCGAAGAAATGCCGAACGCCAGGAAAGGCAGAAGCCGCCCGGTCGACTCTTCCAAAAGACGTATCTCGCAAATATTGTAGTGAAGAATATTTCGAAGTCCGTTTTCGACCTTCTGACGCAGAAGGTTCATCCGGTCTTCTGGGGAGTTGGCGGCAAGCTGGTGCGAAGGGAGGTCGGCGAGTTCCACGCCGATTTCCAGAAGACGGCGAAGCGTCTCATTGATTTCGCGCGTCGGGGTAACATCGCGCATTTCGACGACAAAACAGCGCAGACTTCCGTCCTGATATGCATTAGGGGAAAAGGTCAGTTCGAAAACGCGCATTCCGATCCGGACCGAAGTAACCGTCGGCTTGCCGGTATGACGAACCGAGGCAAACGGGCAGTAATCGGGTCCCTCGATCTCCGAGTCACCAAGCACACCGTAAAACGGGTCGCCGACCGATACGCCATGACCAAGGAAATGGGAGAACGCCTTATTGGCACAAAGAACACGCTGGTCAGGACCGACAAGCGCGATACCGATTGTCAACAGGTCGATCCTGCGCTGAGATTCCGGCGATGTAAAGAAATCGTCACAGAAACTTTCGTCGCGGAAAGAAGTGTTCGGATTTTGCGAGTTGGCCACAACAAACCGCTTTTCGAGTAAAATACCGGCGACATTCGGCATGGAAAATGCCCCGGTTGCTGGAAATGCCCCGACGTTCATGGAACACCTAACCAAAAGAAAGATGAATGCGGGCGGCAGCAGGAAATCGGTTCACCCCATACACACCCTGGCCCGTTTAAACCCTCCATCCTTCCTTGGCAAGGTCATTATAAACACTTCCATTGTTTCATGCAATAAAATTTCCCCAGCATTTCCATCTTTTATTTTCTTTTCAAGCAGGCCAGCCGCTACAACCAGAACAATCCCTTGAATCCTACCGAAAATTCGGATAGAATGAGGGTGCCGCTCTCTGCGGCGGCCGTAGACAGCCTGCCCGAATGAGTCTCGCAAGTGTTTGCGGATTTGATTTGGCCTTTCCGGACCAAGTCGGTTGTTGCTTTTGAAGGGGATGTTTGTTTCTGAACTCCCCTGCCGGATGATAATAAGGAGAAGATTGAAATTGTCGACGCGAATGTTTACGAGTGAAGCCGTCAGCATGGGACATCCCGATAAACTGGCCGACCGGATTTCCGACTCAATTCTGGACGCCTGTCTGGCACAAGATCCCGGAAGTCACGTCGCCTGTGAAACGCTCGTAACAACGGGGCTTGCCCTCATTGCCGGCGAGATTGCCACACATGCCTCGGTTGACTACGAGGCGATCGTCCGGCAGACGATCCGCGAAGTCGGTTACCGGGATGAGTCCTGGGGAATCGATGCCGAAACATGTGAAGTCCGGAACAAACTTCACGAGCAGAGCTCCGATATCGCCCAGGGGGTCAATCTGGCTTCCTCGATCGGCGCCGGAGACCAGGGGCTGATGTTCGGCTACGCCTGTACTCAAACCCCGGAATTGATGCCGTTGCCGATCGCACTGGCTCATAGAATCACAAATCGCCTGACCGAAGCACGAATCTCCGGAGAAATCGGCTGGCTCCGTCCCGACAGCAAAAGTCAGGTCACGATCGAATACGATGGGAACAGACCAATCCGGATCGATACGGTCGTTGTCTCGACCCAACATAACGAAGACGTTTCCCAAGACGAGATCAAACAGACCGTCCTCGAAAAGATCATTCAGCCCCTGCTGCCGACCGATCTGGTTCACGGCGGGTACAAGACCTGGATCAACCCGACGGGGAAATTCGTGATCGGCGGTCCCAACGGCGACTGCGGTCTGACAGGGCGCAAAGTGATTGTCGATACCTACGGCGGATGGGCGCATCACGGCGGTGGCGCGTTTTCCGGTAAAGACGCCACCAAAGTTGACCGCAGCGGTGCGTACATGGCGCGCTATATCGCTAAAAACATCGTCGCCGCCGGGTTGGCCGACGAGTGCGAGGTTCAGCTGGCCTACGCCATTGGGGTCGATCATCCGGTCAGCGTCATGCTCAATACCGCCGGAACCGCAAAAATCGCCGAAGAAAAACTTGTAGCCCTGGTTAAACAGCATTTCGACATGACCCCGAAGGGAATCATCGAAACGCTCGACCTCTGTCGGCCGATCTTTGTCAAAACGAGCAGCGGCGGACATTTCGGGCGGAACGATCCCGATTTCACTTGGGAACAGACCGATCTCGCCGAAACGCTTCGGAACAAAGCCGGTCTTTGATTTTCCGTAATTCGTACTGATGAAAACGGCGCAAACAACCATCACGAGTGAACCTGTGGTAAACCGGGTCCGGTTCCTTCTGGTCTGGTTTACCTTTCTGTTTGCCGGTCTCCTCTGGCTGGCGTTTGCCGCGATCCTTTTGCGTCACGGCCATTTTCGGCTGATGCCGTTCCCCGCTCCAGCTCTTTTCCTCCTGGTTGCGCTTACCGGCGCCGCGTCGTGTGCGCTTCATTTCTTTCACTCGGCCGTAGCCGAGTGGAACGCCTATCCGTACTGGCTCGAAGAGTCGTGGCTTCAAAAAATGCCGCTTCTGGTTTCGATACCGAACCTTTTAACCGCCCTTCTCCTCCTGGGCTGGCATTTGTCATGGCTCACCTTCTTTCCGGTCCTGACCCTCGTTCTTTTCGAACTGGCGGTCTGCCGGTTTGTTCCTTGTTTAGGAGAATCGTTTGCGCGTCGGCTCCGATCCCTCATTACGGACACAGACGCTGATCCGCTGGGAGGCGAGTCCTCTTACGCTCCTTTCGAAAGATCCGCATCACTATCTCCCCTTCCCCTCTTTTCACCGGAGACCGACACAATCCGTCTCCATCCCGAAGAGAGTCCCTCGCGTGCCGGTGAACTTTCCGATGAAGACGAGGATGAATGCGAGCCCCCCCCGCCCGCCGATCTGCTCGCCTCGCAAAACCGGTGTCTCAACAGTGACGGTACCGAACGGGAAGAGGGTTGGTTCCGTGTTCCGTTTCATCCGGGTGAAACGGTCGCGGTCTGCCATCTTTCCTTCTGTCCTCCATTTCGGTCGCGGCCGAAACTGCAGCTTTTTCAGCTCGAGGGGGACGAGGTTCAGATCACGCCGACTGTTATCGAACCGCACGGGGTCCGCATCGAAATCAAACGTGCCTCTTCTTCCAATGTGCCCGGCGGCGCCCCAACGGCCGACCGAAGTGTACGGATATGCTTCTTCGCTGATGAATCGAAATCGCCGGACAAATAATTCGGAAAAACAGGACGAAAACCATGGGGAAGATGCCCGACTACCTGCTTCGCAATTTGGGAGTCTGCGGACGGGATATTCTGCACCGTTGGATGGGAACGCTTGATTACAAAATCGCGTATTACGATCCGAATGTCGATCCCGCGTTCCCGGGCAGCCGCCGCCGGATCTATATTTTCTGGCACGAGTATATCACGTTCTACCTCTATCAGCGTCATCACTGTCGGCTGGCGATGCTCCTTTCCAAACACCGGGACGCTGATATTCTCGAAAAGATCGCCCGTCTGACCGGCTTCGGTGCGGTGCGCGGTTCAACCCGGCGCGGCGGCGCCGAAGCCATCCTGGGAATGATGAAGCAGCGGGAGCTGGACTGGCACCTGACAATCACACCCGACGGGCCGCGCGGACCGCGGCGGAGAATGGCGCCCGGTTCGGTCTATCTCGCCTCCCAGCTGCAGATTCCGATCATCGCGGTCGGAATCGGTTACGACCGTCCATGGCGGCTCTCAACCTGGGACCGGTTCGCGATTCCCCGTCCCGGATCGCGTGCGCGCACCATTCCGAGTCCTGAAATCATCGTTCCTCCAAACCTCTCCAAAGCGGGAATAGAGCATTACACGTGTAAGGTCGAATCGCTTTTGAACCGGCTGACCGCCGACGCTGAGGAGTGGGCCGAAAAAGGATATGCCATCGAAGGAGAATGCAATATGCAGCCCGGTCCGAAAAGCGGGATACTCTATTTTGCCCGGCGCCGCGCGGCTACACAAGAACCCCGATCGGATGCCGAATAAACGTAGCGTGTCCGCAAATCCGCCTTAGAAAACAGCCGAGACGGCCCAACGCTGTCTCGGCTGTTTTTTCGAGGATCAGGCGGTCTGTCAGTTGATCGCGATTCGTTTTCCCCCCTCTTTCCCGCTTTCAATTCCGGCGATCACCAGCTTCATCAGTTCGACCGTTTCTTCAAACGGAATCGGCCGGACACCGGTTCGCAGATATTCAACAAACGCGCACTGAAGGTCACGGAATGAATTATAGCTGTCCTGAAACTTGATCTCCGCCTCGCCGGCATTCCCGACCAACATCAGCCGGCTCCAGAAGATGTCTTTGCGGTTGGCAATCAGGACATCGGCGCCGCACGAATGAACCAGGTGAACCAAATTTTTCCCCGGCTGCGGATCGATATTCTCGACGGAAACGAATCCCGGTCCGACGATGGGATAAATCGTCTCGAGCGCGTGAATACCGTACGTTTCCCACTTCTTCGGCATCGTCATTGTGATATACCGCATTTCACCCAGTTCATGGTAATTCTGATGATACGGCTTAAACTCCTTACCAAAGCGCATTGAACTGGCTGAAATGAATTTCGCCCCTGCCTTGTCCCAGGCGATGAACTGTTCGAGATCGGCGCGGTTATCGCAGAGCGGTTTGTCGATCAGAAGGGGAACACCGTTCTCGATAAAGAAACGCGCGCGACGGACATGCTGACTACCTATATCGGTTCCGATGATCACCGCGTCGACTTCCCCGAGCATCTCTTCCGGCCGATTGACCACATTCGGTACCAGGGAAAGCGCCGAGACATGTTCGGCATCGGACTTCTGGTCACAGTAAACATGCGTCACCTTCGCGCCGGGGATCCCGATTTCATCGGATGGAACCTTGTTCAGATAGGCGGGAATCCCGGGGAACGGACATTCGGCAGTCATCCGCTCTTTGTTGTAGTTGTTGTAGATCGCACTCCACGAGTAGGGGTGTCCGTTTCCTTCGGTCATGCCGATCATGCCCAATCTGATATTCATCGGGTCTTTTACTAAACTGCTCATTGTCGAACCTTTCCTTTATGAATTCTGTTGCCTATAACCTGATATTCATGTATTTCGTCACCTCCGAAAGGAAGGATACCCGATCACCCCTCTCCGACGGACGGGTCGGAAAGAACTTTCGCCGGGAACGGATAGCTGGCGATCCATCCGACCAGATAGGTTGTGACCACTCCGATTCCGGAATAGAGGAGGAGATGGACAGCCTGATGTTTCACAAGATAGAACTGCAAAACGCAACTGACAACCAGTCCGATCAGCGTCCCGGGAGTGTTCGCGCGCTTACAGAACACTCCGAGGAAGAAAATACCAGCTAGGCTACTCGAAACCAGTCCGATAAACATATTATACTGATCCCAGAGCGAGGCGATATCCCACGTGGCCATCGCGAGGGCAAAGAGGATGCCGCATGTGCCGGAAACAACCGTAACCACGCGGGCGGTTCCAAGTGCGTGTTCACGCGAAAAATGGAATATCCGTTCGTGAAAATCAATGGTATAGGTCGCCGAGATGGCGTTGATGCCCGAACTGACACTCGACATCGCCGAGGTAAAGAGGGCCAGAAGGAGGCATCCCGAAATCCCGTTCGGCAGCTGACTGACGAAGAACCAGGGCATGAGAGAGTCATTGTTGCTCATCGTTACAAGAAGCTCTTTCGGGTTTTCCTTGTAAAACACATAAAAGAGGGTTCCCGCCAGGAAAAGAAGAACCAGGTTTGGAACCATCAGCCCCAAACTGATCCAGACCCCGCGTGTTCGGGCGTTGTTGTCTTTCCCGGCGAAATAGCGTTGCAGAATTGTCTGATCCGAAGCGTAGGGGATTATGTAGAGAAAAAACGAGGCGATCAGAACGACCCAGAGTGTCGGCAAATGGAAATCGGGCACTGCGTCGTAAAGATGAAGCTTGCCGTCGGCGTAGGCGATGCGGAGCATGTCAAAGAAAGATCCGTCAAACCGCCACACGATCACGATTAGGGTTAATACGAACCCGATCAAGAGGGTTATAATCTGGATTACCTCGATCCAGACCACAATCTCCAGACCCCCGAGAAGCGTACAGAAGACACCGGCGATCCCGACGCCCAGAATACAGGTTCTGATATCTATTCCGGTAATCGCGTTGAGCGCAATCGAGGGGAGAAAGAGGAGAATCGCGATCCGCATTACCTGGAAGACAATGAAGATGAGACTTCCCAGAAGGCGGACAAAGAAATTGAACCGGTATTCAAGATACTCGTACGCGCTTGTAAAATTGAACTTGCTGATCTTCGGAATATAGAACCAAATCAGGAGGGGAACCGCCAGAAACGGACCGACCGTCAGAAGAAAATAGCACCAGTTGGTCATGAAACTCTTTGCGGGGACCGTGATATAGGTAATCGCGCTGGTAATCGTTCCGTAGATACTGATGCCAAGCGCCCACCAAGGGATTCGGCATCCCCCGCGGAAAAAGTCATCGGTCCCCCGCATACGGCTCAGAAAATAGAGGCTCGCGGCAATCAAAAAGAGGAAATACGCGGCAATGATCGCCTGATTCAGACGGCTGAGCCGGTTTGTTTTTTCTTCAAGTGTTAACGAATAGAGACACGGAAGTTCAGGATCGGCTAACGGAAGAACAATGTGCCCGTTCCAAAAGGTCCCTTCGCCGGCGGGCGGGGAGGAAAGTTCCCCCAGTGAAAAGAATTTGTTGGTAATGGTGTTGTAGACACGCACCTCGCGCGAGACAGGTACGGCCGCGTTCGGCGGAAGGATACCGCCGACACCCGGAAAGACGATATGAATTGTACCGCTCGCCAAAGCAGACCCCCCGGTTACCGTAAACGGCAGGCCGTCGGCATTTTCGAGTTCCCGCCATGATTTCGTTTGGAAATCGTAGAGGAGCGCGCTGTCGAGCGGCTCGGCGGCCGAAGCGCTGAAAAAGAAAAATTCGGCGGGTGGTTTACTGATAGAGGGCCGTCGAGGAGCGGCAATGCCGCCGAAAAGGAAAAAGCCTTTTCCCGCCGAAATATTTTGAACCAGTCCCGGTGCAAAAACACGGCCCGGTCCCGGATAGGGTTCCAGCTCTTCCCAGACGGGAGCGGGCGCTTCGGTATCGCATTTCAGGAATCGGGGCGTGCCCAACTGATCGGCTCCGGCGACGTAGAGCGTCCCGCCGGAATACCCCGCAGCAGCGCCGACAAGGGGGGCTGGAAGCGGTGTAAATTCCTCGACAACAAGACCGCGCCGATCCTTTTTCCCGTGGGTAATCTTATAACAGCGGGAAGAGGGAATAAGATTCGTTCCCGCAACCCCGCCGATCAGGTAGAGCGCGTAATCGGTTGAAACGGAAGCTCCGTAAGCCAGCCCCTCGGGAAGGACCGACTCGCTGACCGAAGAGACCAGATAGGTGTCGTTCCCCTTCTCCGAATAATAGATTGCGGTTGACGGAGACTCTCCCTCGGATAGAACCCCGCCGGCCATCAACAGCGCCCCGTCGAGCGAACCGGCAAACATACCGGAACGGTCTTTTAGAAACGCCGAAGAAACTCCGTGTCGGTCAACAGCGGCGGCATCCAACGCGGCAAGACAGGGAAGAAAACCGAATACCAAAAACGCAAGGGAAAAAAGACGTGTTAAAATGCGCATGAAAAATTTCTCCAGTGTGCATTCAACAATGACGGGAAACGGACGTCTCCGGCGGGAACGAAAAAGGAAGAACCCGCCGGAAAAACCTTTTTGAATTAAGCGGATCGGCCGGAACCAAACACCCCGAAAGGCGCGCCGAATCATCCCGGCAATATAACATCATTTCGACTCAACCTCGGGAACATCGACGTTCTCGAACCTGTTGCCGTTGCGGTGAACGTTAACCGGACGGTTGGTGATCCGCAAACCGACATCGGCGTCCCGAACCAGATTGTTCTCGACTACGATATCGGAAGCGAATCCGCGGACTTCAAGGAATGCGTTCCCCAAGAGTTTGCAATCACGGATCAGGGATGAACGCATCAGCGGATAATCGTAATCGCCAAATCCGGCGCCGTTGGAAATCAGCGCCACATGGGCATCGGTGGCGGGAACCTCGTTAAACGGACCGCGGTAATATGTCCCCGAAGAGACGGTGTTGTTGAGCATCTCAATAAACCAGCTCGTCTCTCCGAACATGGTGTCGGCATGGTAGCCGCCGGTATGCCGGGTGACGTTGTCGGCAATGACCGATTCCATCATCGAGCCGTAGAGTTGAAGAGCCACCGTCGAATCGTTCGCTTCATTCCCCGTGTAAATAAACCGGCCCCGGCAGGTTCCGATATAAAAGACCGAATTCTCATCAGGAGCAATGTCCCACGAACGGTCAAGCTTAAGATAAATCTTTCCGTCTTTCGGAACCATCGAAACGATCCGCCGGAACTGGCCGACTCCGCGGCCGGCGCATATCTGAACAACGCCGCGGTGCATCCACTGGGCGTAATTGTCGTTCCTGATCCGGGCCATATCGAGAACCAGTTGATTCGGTTCGGGGATCTCGGCGGTGTCGATATAGAGGACGTCGCGGCAGTCGCCGGTAACTGTTTCGCGGTTGTTTCCGTCGAAGGCGTTTTCGTGGTAATTGTGTCCCCAGTAAACGTTTTCAGACATTTCGGGAATCCCGTAAAACGATGTACAGTTCGAACCGCCGAAATGATTATTCTCGAAAATCAGGTGCTGCCCCCGGAACCCGTTCCAGCCGATGAGGTTCGCGTGGGAAAAACGGTTGCCGGATATCTCGCTCCACCGCACACCGAATTCGAAAACGCCGCCCGCCGCGGCGTAAACATCGCAGTCTGTAACACGGACAAAAAGGCCGCGGAGCCGCAGCGCCCGGTAATAATGGAGCGTTTCAAGCCGTTTTTTCGCCTTTTCGAGATCGTTGTTCACATACTCGCAGTAAAGAAGACGCATCGTCATATTGCGGAGCGTCACATTCCCTTTCGGGTGCGGCTCCCACCCGCACTCTTCCGGACTAAGCGAATCGGAAATGCCGTCGCGGTGAAATCCGCTTGTCAGAAAGATATTTTCGACACCGAAAGAGTGATCGCCCATGACGAGCGCCTGCGGTGGATCGTCGGTATCGGGCCAGTAGATTTCGGACAGATCCTGCGAGACCCCCTGCAGCGCCGAATAGGGTGGCAGGATGATCGTTTTAGTCATGCAAAACCGGCCGCGCGGGACAAAGAGGATACCTCCGCCGTTGTTTTTGAGAGCTTCGGCGGCTTTTAGAATCGCCTCGGTATCGTCCTTTTGATCATTGGCGACCGCGCCGTAATCGGTAATATTGAAAACGTCCGTTTTCCAGACATCCCGATGAACCGTGACTTTAAACGGAGCTGTACGGCAGGCCCCGCCGGTTGCCGAATCTTTCCATGCGAGGCAATAAGTTCCTTCGGCTATATCGTGGGCAAGGATGATTTTCTGGGACCAACGGTTAATCTCCTCCTGACTTTCCAAACCGGACACCGGCATTCCCGATTCATCTGTAAGGAAAAATTCCCGGGGATGCCCCTGAGGCGATTCAATACAACGGCCGAAAAGACGGACCCAGCCGCCCGGCGAGGCTTCGGTCCCCCAATCCCCCTGCACCCACCAGATATCGGGCGTATTGATCAAATATGTATTACTCGATCTTTCGTCTGAAAGAACACGTGCGGAGACCTCACAGGGCTGCCAGTCTTTCGGGAACGCAAACATGAGCGCCGTCTCTGAAACCGAAACAGGATGAAGGACGGCTGTCTTCTCCGCCGACCTGATCTCGAGTTGCGGATTGCTGCCGAAATCGCCGCCGTGGACCAGGATCGTCTCGCCCGGCGCAACGGGAGACGAAGCCCAGAGAATCGTCGGAGCAGGCTGATCGGTCCCGGCAAACGCGGGCGCCGAAGCCAGAAGAAATGCGAGAAGAGCAAAAGCTAGACGCGGTTTCATCGTTTTCTTTCCGTAAAATGTAGTTGCCGATCTGAAAGTGGTTCTCCGGAGCTTCCTCACCGTTTTACTGCCGCGGGATGGTCGAACCGGCCGATTCTTTCTGTCGGAATCCGTTCGAATCGATTCTTGAGATTCGGAATTTCCGGAGTCTGTCCCTTGTCGAGGGAAATTAGCAGGCGGTAATCGCCGATGACATTATCGGTAATTTCGACGTAAGGGCGGGCTTCATCGTAAATGTCATCCCCTTCAAAGAGTGCCGGCTGAGTCTGATACCAGCCATTTCGAATAATGACGTTCCGTGCAAAGACGTTTCCTTCGGGCGCGTGCGGGTTTTCACTTTCCAGAATCTTGCGCAATTCGGGATAAGCGGAAGCATACGGTTCCGTCACGACTGACAGTCCCTCGATTGTACCGTCCTTTTTCAGCGACTTCATCCGTGAATCGACCGCTTCGGACTGCCAGTTCAGACCGCGGCCGTCAATACGAACCGCCGGATAACATTCAACGTAGATGTTGTTCGTGATTTTGTTGTCTCGCCCCCCCCCAATAAAAGTGGCGGCGGTCACGTTCACAAAAAGGTTGCCGTTGATTTCGGCTGAAGAAAATTCGTCGTCGAGATAGACTCCGACACACCCTTTTTTCTGAAACCCTTCGATGTCGTGAAAATAATTGTTCTTGATGATATTGCCGCGCTGAATCCAGCTGCGGCCGCTGTAAATGGCCCCGGCGTCGTTCGATTCATAGCAGACGTTGCCGATCTCATTGAACTCGATCCGGTTTTCAACGCCGCCGAACCCGATGGCGTTGTGCGGAGCATCGGTAATTCGGTTGTGTGCCGCCAGTACCCCGCAGCCGCCCAGCGTCACGCCGGGAGCGTAAACGCGTTGGACGCGGGCGTAATGATGGATATCGTTATTGATTGCCGCCGTATCACCGTGAATGATCTGCGTGGTCTCACCCGCGTTCAGACGGATGCCATAGGAGCCCAGGTTGTAAAGATGACAGCCGAAAACGAGTGAACGGTTCCCCGTAAGATCGACTCCCCCGCCGCCGCCGTTGCGGACCACACAGCCGATCACCGAAATATCTTCTCCGGCAAGCGTAACAGCCGTCTTCCGGCAGCCGTCCAGTCCGATTCCGGAAAAGACCACATGAGTCAGTCCGCTTCCGGTAATCACCCGAGGATGAACCGTGATGAAAAGATTATCCTCTGTCACTTCTTCCGGCGGATAGAAGTAAAGCATTCCGGTATCACTGTCAATGTAATATTCACCGGGCATGTCAAGTTCACATAGGAGGTGATATACATAAAAATACTGACCGGCACGGTATCCGTATTCATGTTCACCTTCGAGTTCAAGAACTTTTTCTTCCGGATTCACTCGCGCGAATTTCTGCCGGGTTAAAACCCAGTCCCAGCACCAATAACCGCGGGCCCATGCGTCAGGCTCGTCAGACCAGGCCGAAATATCGTCATCGAGAATAAATTTTCCCTGCGTGTAGCTCTCCGTTGTCCGAAGATTCATTGTCGGATTCCCTTCGGTGACAAACCTTTCGAGGGTGATAAATCCTTCGTTCGGATACCGGGAAAGAATCATCGGCTTATTGTTCAGAAAGAGTTCCGCGGAATCATCTTCTTCGGAATAGTCGCCGTAGTCGGTCACACCCAGCGTGCGCAGATCGAATTGCAGGACCTTATCGCGCACTTCCGGTTTGAGCCGTGCAAGGATCGCGGCATCGGCCACCGGCTTCCCGCCTGAGACCGTTTTGCCCGCCCGAAGGATTGTCCTCGGCTCTCCGGTTTCAGGATCAACCCCCGCCCCGCGCCAAATGGTCGGCGAATCGTCCGTTCCCGAATCATCGGGACCGAACGAAAGCGGCCCGTCCAGATCGTAAATTCCTGGCAGAATGTCGACGACCGCCGGGTTCCCGTCATTTTCCGTACTCCGGCGCCACCGCCGCAAGGCCGCCTGCGCCGCTGCCAGAGTCCGAAACGGCCCGTCGGTCCCCTCGGCGTTCGGTTCGGCCAGACCGCCGGACCACGCATCATTCCCATCGGGGGAAACATAGAACCGAGCAGGATATTTTTGAAGAGATCCGAGCAGTTCCGCTTTTCGCAACCCGATAAACTCCTGCCAGTCATCCTGAGCAAACGCCGCAAGTGAAAGAAGCGCCCAAACCGCCCCGAAAAAAACCAGCCGTTTCATTTCAAACATCTTTCCTTTTGTCATGTAAAAACAATCTCACAACACCCTCCGATTCTATCAGAGAGAGTCTCGAAAAACAAGGTCTTCAAACGGTTCAGAGAATCGAAATATGATCCTCTTCGGTTTCACCGGAATGCTGAAAACAAGCCGTATTTTCACTGTTCTATCCGCTTCCGGGTCATAGAGTTTTATGCCGCAAATAATCAATGGCTTAATTTCCGTAAAACGATACCGCAGGATCCCCTCCTTGGGAATGCAGAATAAAAGAAGTATCATAATGAAAAAGTTCGCTATACCCCTCCGATCGAACCGGGAGAGAATATGTTTCCGTTGGCCCACGTGCCGAATTGGCGTCAAAAAGGCTTTTGTTATTATCCGCTCAGTCTCTATTTTCAGGAGACGTTCGGTTCCCCCGTGCGCAAGGTCAGTGTCGACGCCGGCTTTTCCTGTCCGAATGTCGATGGCACTATCGGGCGGGGCGGGTGTATCTTTTGCGATAATCGGAGTTTCAGCCCCTCGCGTCGGCTGAACCTCCCGAAAATCAGTGATCAGATCCGCGAGGGAATCACCCGTATGAGCGCGCGGTACAAAACCTCAAAATACATCGCCTATTTTCAGCCATCGACCAACACCTATGCGCCGGCCGGCAGGCTCGAATCCCTCTATCGCGAGGCGCTTGCCGAGCCGGGGATTGTCGGTTTGGCAATCGGGACGCGTCCTGACGCGCTTACCGACGAAGCGTTGGATCTGATTGCCGAACTCGGAAAAGAAACATGGGTCTCACTCGAACTCGGAGTACAGACCGCCTGCAATTCGTCGCTCGACTTTCTCAACCGAGGTCATCACTTCGATGCGGTCACTGATGCGGCGGTTCGCGCGAAATCGCGCGGAATCCGGCTCGGCGCGCACTTTATTCTGGGAATCCCCGGCGAGTCGCGGGACGAGATTCTCCGTACCGCCCGGCTCACCGCCTCCCTGGGATTTCACTCGATCAAACTGCATAATCTCTACGTCGTCGCCAATACGCCGCTGGCCGATTTGTACGCTACGGGAAAGATCACATTGATCGACCGGAACGAATATATCAGCTCGGTGGTTGACTTTCTGGAAATTTTTCCGCCCGACGTTGTGGTGGAACGACTGGCAGGTGACGCGCCGCGTGAATTTCTCATCGCGCCCCGATGGTCAGCCGAAAAGGGACGGGTGAAAGAATGTATCGAGGAAGAATTCCGCCGACGCGGTACGTTTCAGGGGGTAAAATTCGGTTCAGAGGAGTTCTGAAACAGCGGAAAGGATTTTGCCGATTGAGTCATGGAAGACAAGATCACACCGGCCGTCGAACCAGGTTTCGGTCTTATTGACAATCACATAAGGGATTCCCGAATCGCACTCGCGCGGAAGAGACGCCGCAGGATGGACAACGAGGGATGTGCCAAGAACCAAAAGAAGACGGGCTTCCCACATCGCGCGCTGTGCCGCGGCAAACGGAGCGGGAGGAAGCTCTTCACCGTAGAAAGTAATGTCAGGCTTGAGAAGTCCTCCGCAGCCGGGGCAGCGAAGAACGGTGCCCGCGGCAAGGGGAGCTTGAAACCGGAGAGCCTCAAACCGCTTTTCACAGTCGAGACAGGTCAGCGTACGGAACGTGCCGTGGATTTCGGCGACCTCGGAAGACCCGGCTTTGTTGTGAAGAGAATCGATGTTCTGAGTGACGATCATCACTCTCTTTTGATATCTCTTTTCGAGTTCGGCCAATGCCAAGTGGCCGGCATTCGGTTTGGCCGCGAGTATGGCGCGGTAAACCGGAGCGATCGCCGCGTAAAACTGTTCGGGACGACGCTGAAAGAAATCAATATCGAAAATTTCTGCGGAAGTCGCCGTGTTATAAAGGCCGCCCGCCGAGCGAAAATCGGGAATCCCGCTTTCGGTTGACATACCGGCGCCGGAGAGAATCGCAATCCGTTCGGCATTTCTCAGAAAATCGGCAAACCGTTCAAGCTTGTTCCGGTCGAAAAACATCACCGTGCCTTTGCGCACATACCGGAAACAAAAGAGTGGGCATGACAAACGCCATACCCATCTCTTTGATGTCCGGCCGACTATATTACATGGATTTGATCACAACTGGTCCCAGAAGACCTGACTGCTTCGGACCGGGGGTCTTCTCGAAGATAGAAGCCTCGGAAAGCCAGGTTTTCCGCTCCTC
>ONWH01000024.1 GCA_900321495.1 uncultured Planctomycetota bacterium | reverse complement strand
GAACTTTCAGTCCTTTACGGAAGTCGCTGGTGTTGTAAGATGCCACTTGAAACCTCTTCTTTTCGGGTTATGATAATCCTGTGCGCGCGCGGCGCGTCAATAAAACACTATCTTCAGAGAGAGTCTACCCTTCCGCTCGTGGAAGAGACGATGCCCGAGACAACGTTCATTACCGACCCGGCCGAGCTGGAAGCGCTTCTGGCGCTTCCCGAGTCCGCTGACCCCGACGCGGCGGCAGCGTTTGCGTTGCGAATACCGCGGGAACTGGCCGAGTGTCTCGGAAAAGGAGACCTGAACAACCCGGTCCTTTTGCAGTTTTGGCCAAACGCCCGGGAGAACGATTCCCCCCCGGGTTTTGACGCGGACCCCCTTGGCGAATGGTCGGGTCCCGCGCCGGACAAACCGCTTCCAAGCGGGCTCCTTTGGAAGTACGCCGGCCGGGTCCTGGTGATGACCAAAGGGGTCTGTGCCGCCCATTGCAGGTTCTGCTTCCGGCGGCATCTCCCTCCCGCCGCACCTCCCGACTGGGGGGCGATTGCGGCGTTTCTCGAAAGAAACAGTTCTGTCGAGGAGATCATCCTCAGCGGAGGGGACCCTCTGGGAATGCCTCCGGGGGAACTCGACCTCGCTTTCCATTATATAAAAGAGCTTTCTTTTGTTAAGAGGGTACGCATTCACACACGTTACCCGGTTCTTTCTCCCTCTTCTCTGACTCCGCTTCTGTTCGAGCGGCTGGAAGAGGTTGAAAAAGTAGGAAAGACGGTCGTTTTCGTTCTCCATATCAATCATCCTGCCGAACTGACGCCCGCCGCGGTTCAAGGGATTCGCTCGCTCCGTCAGCGCGGTTACCTTCTGTTTTCGCAGACAGTTCTCCTGCGCGGGGTGAATGACCGGACAGAGATTCTGACCGAACTCCTGATTCGCGTGTTTGATCTCGGGGTCGTTCCCTATTACCTGCATCAGTTGGATCGGGTTGCCGGTGCCGCTCACTTTGAGGTTCCGGTCGATGAGGGGCGGCGGATTGCCGGTGAGCTCCGTGCGCTTCTCCCGGGTTATCTGGTTCCTCTCTATGTGCGCGAAATTCCCGGCACGCTCTCGAAAACCCCCCTCGAATAAGTCGTGGGGACAGAATTCTCCCCGACAGTGTCATTTTTGCATCCCGCAATCTGTTCCCGTTCTAAAATCGCCCTTGCCCCGAGATGGGGCAGGTGCTAATATAACGCCTCCTTCCCGGACGCCACGGAGGGTTTTCCGGGAAACCCGAATGAATGTCAAACGGAGTTGTCTGTAATGGATTGCAATCCCCGGGACCTTTGCGCCTCAGGTGCGGGATGCGGCATTTCGCCCGTGTTTCGGCCGGTTCTTTTGCTGTTTTTTCCGCTATTTCTCCTTTTCACCGGATCGATTGCCCAAGGGGACTCTCCGGACCAAATCCTTCTTCTGGCGTTTACCTCGGAAGGGTGTCCCGCCTGCCGGGCACTCGAGCCGCTCATCTCGGGGCTTGAACAGAAACAGTATCCGATTCAGCGCGTCGCGCCCCATGACGCGGCTCTCTACGACCGGTATGGGATCGAGACGATGCCCTCGTTCGTCCTTCTGCGGGGGGGAAAGGAACAGAGCCGGTTTATCTCGAAGGGGGAGGATATCCGATTTGTGCAGGATCGGCTCCTGACCATGTTCGAGGAGGCGCGCAGCGCTTCGGCTGCCGTGCCCGGTCCCGCCTCGGCGGCATTGGGACGTCAGGGAAAGACGGCGGCCGCATCGGATGCGAAGAACCTTTCCGCGCAGTCGGAACATCTTGAAATGCAGTTGGCCGCGACGGTGCGTCTGAGGGTCAGCGGCGGGAAGAACGAGACCGACTGCGGGACCGGTACGCTGATCCATACCAGTATGACGGAAAATACGCGCGAAGGGCTCGTCTTAACGTGCGGGCATCTTTTCCGCGACTCTAAGGGAAATGCTCCGGTTCAGGTTGATCTCTTCCACCCGGAGACCGGTCAGACGACAACGGTGACCGGCGAATGCGTCTACTACGATGATGATCTCGATATCGGCTTTGTGGGTGTTCCCCTTCCGTTCGAGATCACCCCGGTGCGCCTGGCGCCTCCGGGCTATGCGCCGAAACAGGGAGATCGGCTTGTCAGTATCGGATGCACTTCCGGCGAAGATCCGACGGTTTGGGAACATTCGGTAAGGACGACCAATCAGAAATATTATCAGCCGAAAGACCGGATGAAGAATCAGCAGTTCTATTTCATCGAGGTGACCAACGCCCCGCGTAGCGGCCGCAGCGGCGGCGGTCTCTTTGCACGGACGGCTCAGGGAGAGATGTGTCTGGTCGGAGTCTGTAATGCCGGGGATCCGAAGAGCAACGAGGGATATTTTCTCCCCTATACGGTTGTATACGACCAGCTCAGCGCGAACAGCAATCTGGCATTTGTCTATCAGGAACTTCTGCGGGGACAGCCGTTCGAACGTGAAAACATTCAAACGGTCTCGTTTGATACGGTTCCGGGCACTCGGGCGGTTCCGGAAAAGATTCGTCAGCCGAATTTCGAAAGCGGCGCGGCCGACGTACAAAGCTCAAAGCTGGACGAGCTCCGGCGGTGTCTCGATGAAGGAGCCGAAGTGATCTGTATTGTGAATTGGCCGAAAGAGAAAGAGGGGCGGGAACGCGAATCAGAGGTGATCCGCGTTCCGCGCAAGGAATAACGGTTCAGAAGTTGATTCCGCTCCAGGTCTTTTCGACCTGGGGAACATCGGTCGCGGGGGACGGATTGATCGGTGAGAAGAGCGGATCGGGAGCGACTCCTTCGGGAGCGGCCGGAAGAACCGGCGGTCCGGGAACGCCGTAGGGGGTTACGCTGTTCGGTGTGCCGAAGTTCGGCACGTTGACGCCGGAAATCGGAACCTGCGGAACGCCGTCAGCACCGGCATCCTGGCCGAACCCGTCCGTGGGATAGAGACCGCGGCTGAGATCTTTGTTTCCAATCTGGAGAACCGCCAGAATCGAACCGCGGTTCTGCGCCTCAACCACAGGGTCGGTTCCGGCGGGAAGCTGGGTGTTGACTATCGTGTCAACGCCGCCGGCGATCGCGATATTCTGGAATTCCGGTGCCGGCAGGAAGATCACCTTTGTTACGAAGTTCCCCGCCTGGACCTGGTCGATGTCATTGTCGGTGATTTGGACCGGTATTGCGTTATGTTCCAGGTAGGAACGGGTACGCGGGGTGACCGAATTGACCTGGAGGGTCGGATAAAGGCTCAGCGGCGCACCGCCGATCCCTTTGCGGTTCGGGAGATTCGAGATGCGAAGCCGGTATTCTTTTCCCGTTTCGAAATCCTGCAGCCCTTCGGTGACGATCGGCTGGGAATCGAAAGCTCCGATCGTGGTGACGTCCCAGTTGACGTTCATTCCGTCCGGTCCCCGGAAGAGAATCTGAGCTGTTCCGCCTCCGAGACGGTCGCGGTCGCGCGCACCGGCAGTGCGAGCTGCGATCACTCCGGGCCCTGGCCCGTTGACGCTGGGATAGAGTTGCGGATTATTGTAGTTTCGGGGGGCAAGACGGCCGCCAAGCGGACCGGTCGGACCGGCGCCGCAAAGCATTGCCGCCGCGATAAGAAGCAGAAAATATCTGTAACGCATCGAAAATCCCTTAATGAATCAACGTTCCGGGTTACCGGTTTTCGGGAAAATTTGCTCCGTTGCGTCTGCGGCCGGCATTCTCCCGTGAGCCGGAAACAGACCGTTCGTTGAAATTTCGGCAAACGGAAGAACAACTCTTTGAAAGAGTCATTTATGAAAAGGAAAAAATCGCCGGGTTCCGTTTTTCAATGGACTGTTATAACGGTTTTGACCCTTGTAGCAGTTTATCTGACCCACGATTTCCGTCGTGCCCGCGTTCTTATGGCGACCGCCCCGGTGCCGACTTCGCGGATCTCGGCTGACGGCGGGGATTCAGCGGAAACGCGCAGGTCGGGCGGGACTTCTGCCTCTTTGGGCAGTTCGAACGAGGCGAAGGCGATTCTTGAACGGACCATCGAACGGATCGAAAGTCTGAAATCGGTGACCGCTAAAATCGACATGCGGGTCCGTGTCGGGAAAGTTTCGGTTGACGGGAACGGAAAATACGAGGAGCTTTTCCTGCCGTCGAATGACAGCCAGCAGCACAGCCGTACCCTCTGTTACGGCGGCACCTCCCTTTTCCGGCTCCATCTGGAGCTGCCCCGCAACGCGGCAGCGGACGAACAGGGAGAAGATGATATTCTGGATATCGTCTGCGATAAGAATACCCTCTGGACCTATACATCCATTGAAGGGAGTCAGCGGTTGACGGAACTGAAATTGGGCGAGATGGCCGCTGTCCTGGCACGGGCGGCGGAAAGTGACGAGGTGTGTGAACAGATTGCCTTAAATCACCTCTCTTTCCCGAGTCCGCTGTCAGGGTTCCCAGGACTCGGCGGGATTACCGGCGTTCTTCGCCGCCTCCTGACCTGTTACGAGTTTCCCGACAAGGCCGAGACTGTCTCGCTCAAAGGGAAGGACGGTTCGCTTCGTGCCTGGCGCGTTTCTGGCCGGCTTAGGCCGGACGTTTACGAAAAATCGGTAAAAAACCTCTTGGAATACAACACGGGAGAACGGAAAGCATATCTGGATCAGTTTCCCTGCGTGGTTGAGATTTATATCAGTCAGCAATATGAGTTTCCGTACCGGCTTTGCTACTTTTCCTCGCCGGAAATGAACCTCAAAAAGAAGAAGAAACTTGTTACGATCGATTTGACCGATGTGTATGAAAACCATTTTTCGGTCGTCCCGGAGAATTTCATCTATTCTCCGGGAGGCCTAACTTCAACCGATGTGACTCATTCGTATATTGAAAAGCTGCTTCCCGGATTCGAATTCTGAATCCTTTGGAGCGTACGGTCTGCACCGGCGGATCAGCGGTTGGCAGCATGAGCCATCTTGACTGCGACGCGCACTGCTTCGAACATCCCCGCATTGGTGGCGGTTCCCCTCCATGCCCTGTCGAACGCCGTGCCGTGCGCGACGCTGGTTCGGATGATCGGCAGACCCAGTGTGACATTGACCGCGCGGAACATTCCCATCAGTTTGACGGCAATATGTCCCTGGTCGTGTATCATGGCAACGATTCCGTCATAGGCTCCTTCCTGAGCAGCTTTCATCAGGGTGTCGCTCGGATACGGTCCGGACACATCGACCCCGTCTGCGGCGGCCTTCCGAACCGCGGGAGCGATTTTGCGGATCTCCTCGTCTCCGAACAGACCGTTCTCACCGTTGTGGCAGTTCAATGCACAGACGCCGATTTTTGGTGCGCTCCCTTTCATGATTCGGGCAAAATCGCGCAGCAGATAGATCTTTTCGAGGACCGACTTGCGGGTGATCTGCGCAAAGACGTTCTTCATCGCGGTATGAAGTGTGACATGCACCACGGAAAGTCCTGTACGGGAGGCGAGATTTTCACCCGGCCCTAAAAAGAGCATCATTCCGAAGTTCTTTACCCCGCACCGCTCGGCCAAAATCTCGGTATGGCCGGGATAGTGATGGCCCGCAAGGTTGAGTGATTTTTTGTTCAGGGGGGCGGTGACAATCGCCGCTACGTCACCGGCCAGAGCCGCGTCGATTCCCCGGTTGAGTGAGAGCCAGGCGGCTTCCCCGCCCGCACGGGAGATTTCGGCCGGAGCGAAATCGAGAAGTGTGTCGGGGACCGTTTTAAGACAGGGGATCTTCTTCGGGCCGAAATGACGGCGGTAGTCGATTCTTCTTAATTCGTCGAGCGAGTCGATCTCGGCAACCGCGATGTCCATTCCCCGCAGAATTGCCGCGCGGCGGATGATTTCCGGATGACCGAAGACGACCGGACGCGATTTTGGAATCGCCGCAGGACGCGGCCCGGACAAAGGCGGCTGTTCCGCTTTTCCGCTGTAAAAGAGACCGGGCCACGCGCCGGTGATGATTTCGGGACCGACACCGGCCGGATCCCCCATTGTGAGAGCCAGAAAAGGAACATTTGAACCTGTTTTGCCCATGCGATTCTCCTTGAATGTTTCACACCGTGTTCAGCGGTTTCTGCCCGGGTGGAAGAAAATGTTCGGGTCATCGAGCGGAATATCGACAGTGCCGATGCCGGTGAGGAATTTCACATTCGCAACGCGGGCGAATGTGGGACCAAAGACGTTCTGCACAACTCCGACCCCGTAATCGGGGTGACGGAGAAGGTCTCCCGGTTCCGGCATTTGCCCGCAGTGTCCGCTAACTCTCTTCCAGCCGGAAGGTTTGCCGCGCGTGTCATTTCCGGCCAGATCGGCACCGGTTCGGATCGGCGACGGAATGGCAGGGGGAGATCCGGCCGGTTTTCGCCGTCGGGCCGGCACGAGATTCCCCCCGTCATCGAAGATCATTTCCCCCGTTTCTTCGGGGGATTGCTCGCAGTACTCGTCGGCCTCGAGAGTGAGTCCCTCGTCGGTGGTTCGCAGGATTCGAGGCGAGCGGGACGGGCGCTTTCGTTTGATCGGTCCGGCGGCACGCGGAATTGGGATATCCGCACTCTCGTCGGTTTCCCTGTCGGCGGAGGAGAGGTAATCGGAAAGGAATCCGTCTGTTTCATCGGCCTGCCTGACACCGGATGTTTCACGGATCCCTTTAAAAACGGTGTCCGCGTCACAGATACTAACCAGGTCGGGATTGGCGGTGATCTCGTGAATGAAGGTACTCAGAATGGTCGGCATGTAACTTCCGCGGAACTCCCGGTATTCGGCACGGCTGATCCGAAGAATCTCCTTGGCGCGGGTGATCCCGACGAAAAGAAGCCGACGTTCCTCTTCAAGCTGTTTTTTTTCGCTTTTCGAACGTTCGTGCGGGAGAATATTCTCTTCGACCGCCATGATGTAGACGACGGGGAACTCCAAGCCCTTCGCCGCGTGGAGTGTCATCAGACTGACCCTGTCCGACTTGTCGAGCGCGTCGACGTCGCTGGTCAGCGCCGCCTGTTCAAGAAACCGTCCGAGTCGGTCCGCAGTCGTTTCTTCGTCCCAAAACGGAACGTCGTCCGCGGCGGCTTCGGATTCTTCCTCATCGAACATCCGATCGAACTCCCGGACTTCGGAGAGAAGCTCCTGCACGTTCGCAAGACGCTGCTTGTCTTCTTCACTGTTCGAGTCGAACATTGCCATGTATTTTGTCTCTTGCAGAAGAAGAGTGAGGAGAACTTCCATATCCGAATCGGCAGCTGCGTCGGCCAGACGGTCGATCATTTCTGTAAAGCGGCTGACAGCACCCCGCGTGCGTGCCGAAAGTCCTTCAATCTCGCCTGCGCGCCGTGCGGCGGCGAAGAGGGAAAGTCCGTGCGATTCGGCGAAAACGCGGATCCTTTCAAGTGTTGTTTTGCCGATTCCGCGCGCCGGCAGATTGATGACCCGTTCGAACGAGACGGTGTCATCATTGTTGTATATCAGCTGAAAATACGCCAGGATGTCTTTGATCTCTTTTCGGCTGAAAAACTCGAGACCCCGTACAAGAAGGAATGGAACTCCCTTCTGCCGCAGCGCCCGTTCGAGATTCCGCGAAAGCGCGTTCATGCGGAAGAAGATTGCGTAATCGCCGGGCGAGCGGGCGCCGGAGGCAATCTCTTCGGCGATTTCGGCGGCGATGACTTCGGCTTCCTCCTGCTGATTGTAGCAACTGAGAATCCGCGGTTTCTGCCCCCGCCGCCCATGGGTGAAAAGTTCTTTTTCCTTCCGTTGCCTGTTATGCTTGATCAGTTGGGAGGCGACCTCGAGAATTGCTCCGCAGCTGCGGTAGTTCTCTTCGAGCCGGATGACCTTGACCTGTTGAAAGTCCTTTTCGAATTCGAGGATGTTGCGGATATTCGCGCCGCGCCAGCCGTAGATCGACTGGTCGGGATCGCCGGTAACCGCCAGGTTGGGAAAGTCACGCGAAAGAGCACGGACGATTGCGTATTGCACCAGGTTGGTATCCTGATATTCATCGACCATAATATACCGGAACCGGGAATCGAGCCGGGCGCGGATATCCTCGTGATTTTTCAGCAGAAGTGCTGTTCGGAGAAGAAGATCGTCGAAATCGACCGCCCCGGCACGAAAGAGTGCCGTCTGATACTTGGGATAGATCTCTTCGACGACCGCACCGAGCGGGCTTGTCCGGTTGGCACGGTAATCTTCGGGGAGGACCAGCGCATTTTTTGCCCAGCTAATCGTTGCCAGGATTTTCGCGGCATCGCATCCGCTCGGAAGGGAACGCCGGTCGATGAGCCCGTCAATCAGACGCCGGGAAGCTTCGGTGTCGTAGATCGTGAAGTTCGGCGGCAGTTTCGCCTCTTCGGTATAACGATGAAGGATCCAAAGACAGAAACTGTGGAACGTGCCGATCCAGACACGCATGCCCGGAACCAGAAGAGAGAGACGTTCCTTCATTTCGTCAGCGGCTTTGTTCGTGAATGTGAGCGCGGCGATTGCGTAGGGGGAAATTCCCTCTTCGATGAGATGGGCGATCCGGTGTGTGACCACACGCGTCTTGCCGCTTCCCGGTCCGGCCAGGACCAGGAGCGGACCGTTGACATGGGCGACAGCTTCCTGTTGCGGCTCGTTCAGACCGTGCGCCGCGGCGGGCGACAGGCGTGCTGCGGATTTGTGCGGGGCGGGCACAGCCCCGTTGGACGGTTCGGGTGGAGTTTGGGAGTCGTTCCCGTCAAATAAGCGCGATTCCATTCTTCCCCTGATTTCGTTCAAAGTTATTTTTCGCCGAAATCGATATTCTTCTGGCACCAGCTGATCTGACGATCCAGCTCTTTTCGGGTGAGGCGGACCTGTTTGACGACCGGAGTCGGATTGAAGGCGTCTTCGGGCCGGCGGGCCTGCGGGTCGGCGCCGCCGTCGGGATCGGATTTCGACGTTTTGAGCACGTCCTGGATTCGGATCACTTCTTCTTGCAGAGCCGAGAGCCACTCCGGAAGTTCGAAGCCTATACCTGATTGTTCGCCTGCCAACTGTTCGACCATCTCTGCAAGTTTCCTGAACGAAGGGGAGGTTTCCCCCTGCGAGGCGTCGCGGATGGCATCGGGAACCAGACCGCAGAGACGGGCGATCTGTAAGGGACGGACGAAACGTTCAGCCAGACGCTCGTAGATACTCGGCAGCCAGATGCCGTATTGAGTGCTGAGCTTCTGATAGGCGGCGAGACTTTCGTTAGCCGCGTCGCTGCTGCGCGAAGCGATTCCCCGTTCCCAGAGTGCGGCCGCGGTTAAGTGTTCGGTTCGGATCAGGACATTGTGCGCCCAGTAAACCGGTTTTAGGTTCCAGGCGACCCGTTCGTATTTTGTCAGAACACGAAACATGTCCAGCAGCATGTAGAGCTTTTCGCCATGATCGGATTGGGTGGTGGTGCTGTTGTAGTCGACGTATTCGGAATAGTTTTCGGCGATCGCTTCGAAGATGATCTCCAGACAGGCGGCGGCGCTCGGGAGCGGGAATTTCTGCTCAGCCAGATCGCTGACCAAAAGCTCGCCGTTTTCGAGCTCTTCGCCGTTTTGATACATTTTCATCAGGGTCTGCAAATAGGCGGTCCCCCCCTGATGCAGAATGGCGCGAATGTTCCGGAAGTTGAGGAACTGCTGAGTGAACAGATCGGTGCCGTAACGCTGAATGAACGCCTTGGTCTGATTCCACATCGCGGAGTTGGCGATTGCCTCGACGGAGGAGATGCGGATGTGAGCGCTGTGCGAAAGCCAGCATCCCAGCAGAACGTTGACCGCTCGTTCGGCGAAGGTGACCAGTGCCTGTTCGGCACTGTGCATCAGACCGGCTTCCGGCGACGGCATCCGCCATGATGTCGATGACTCGACGATCATTTTGGTGATACTGCAGACGGCGGTTTCGACGATCTTGTCAAACTCAGTGATGGCTCCCGGTCCTTCGGGCCGGTTCTGCTCCATTTTCTGAACAGTACGCAGAAGCTCGAATGTTTCGACCAGGAGTCCCTGAATCGGCGCGTACTCGAAAAGACGCAGGATCGCCTGGCGGAGACACTGGCAGCGGACGATCGCGCCCGGTTCGCCTCCGCGCGAGGTCGGAATGTAGAGGAGGGTCTCTTTTTCCAAACCGGTCAGCATCGGGATCCACGCACTGCGCAATTGGTGGATGTCTGCGTGGATCAGACCGGACATGACGCGTGTGATATTCCCGATCCATTCGGGCAGATTCGCCGTCTTTGCCGGTTCTTTTCGGACGATGGCGCAGAGAAAGAGGATTGTGTCGTTGACCTCGACCTCGGTGCGGATGATCCGGTCTAAGAGAATCTCTTTTGTGCCGTGCTGCTGGTCGTATTCCAGCAGCGATTGGCTGGTGCCGTTCGGATTGGCGATCCGGTAGTTTCCGACCGTGACAAGAAGCTCCTCGAGTTTCTGCTGACAGTCTTCGGCGGTTTTGATCCAGTCTTCGATCAATCGGCGCGCTTCGGAAACGTCTTCTTCAGCGCAGCTTTCAGCGACCAGGAGGGGGGATTTCCCCGCCGCGTATTTCCAGAGTTTCATCACGCTGAAAATGAATGAGAGACGGTCATTGATCCGTTCCATTTCATCGGCCAGTTCGTCTTCGGTTCCGAGAGGCGTCCCGCCGATATCCATCATCTCATCGTCGACTCCGTCATCGGCGCTGTCGTGGAACGACATGTTGTCGTACGCGGCGCTGTAGGTCGGGTCGATTCCCATGCCGTTTTCGTCTTCCTCATCTTCGCCGTCTTCGTCGCCGTCGTCTCTAAATGCGGGGGAATCGCCGAAAAGCTCACGTTCGAATTCCGACGTTTCAGGCTCGTCGTCGGCTCCTTCGGTAAACTCGGCATCTGTCTGCTGAGACGGATTTTCCCAACGGTCATCGTCTTCCCCGTCATTTTCCCCCAATCCCAGTCCGATTTGGTCGGCGAGCGGCCCGAATCCTCCGGCTGTCCTGAACTGGGGGAGTTCAAAATCATCGTAGTCGGGATTGATGAGGGTGCGGCGGATATCCGCCCATTCCTCCGCAGTCAGAAAGTCGCACAGATACCGCCTGTAGATCCAACCGGGGTCGTTCGTCTCTTCGAGATCGTCGGGGAGGGGATTATCGAGCGCGGGTTTCTCGTCGGGGTTTTCGGCGAAGAATGACTCGTCGATGTCGGGAAACTGTTCCGGGGCGGTCAGATCGGATGATCCCAACCGCTTGCGCAGTTCCCATAAGACATGATCGACCACCGTAAATCCGGTACGGTCCAGTATCTCGTCGATTACACGGCGAAGGATATCGGCTTCACGCAGTAGCTCGCGTGTCTCATCGGGGGCGAGAATCTCGCGAAGACGCTTGACCAGAATCCGGACCAGGCTCTTGCGGAGAAATTCAATGAAGGTGGGAAGTTCTCCGGTGGTGAGCGGCTGACTGGCGAATTCCTTGAACCATTTGTCCCGCTTTGCCTCTTCGTGCATCCACTCCTCGTCAATCAGGTCGAAGAGAGTGAAGCTTGAGCGGTTCATGATATTCTCAACGAAGTTCCGCATAGCCGGGGGGATATCTTCATCTTTCAATTCGATTTCGGAAAGCTTCCGTAACCCGGGAGGGAATGGAATCCGGCTGGCATCGGAAGAAGCGGATTTCGGCCGGATCAGGTTCGGGTCGACTTCGAGGGTCGGCACTTCAGCGTAGATTCCGGCGTTTGCTTCAAGCCGTTCCAGGAAACTTTTCGTCAGTTTCCAGCGCCGGTGATACTCTTCCGGCGGGAGCCCGGCAGTGCTCTTTTGCGGACGTGGTTTCTGGAGAGGCTTTTTCTCGCCGGCCGGTTTGCGGTCTTCCCCCCAGAGGGTTTCCATCCAGCGGAAAGCCATCCCCTGGAACGTGTAGTCATTCTCGGCCAGCGGGATCGATTCGGCACTGCTGAGCCAATACATCATCAGCGCCATTGAGGCGACCGGATCGTTCTTGTCGAGAAGTGCTTCACCGAGCAGAACGAACGCTTTCGGCGAGTGGAACCGCTGCAAGTGTCTGCTCCAGAACGAGACGTCTCCCGCCCGATTCCCCGCTTTCTGCCACATATAGAGTGCGCTGGCCACTTTGGTCGCCGATTCCCAGATTTCAATTCCCGAAAAGCCGTCGATTCCTGAAACCTCGGTACTTCCGAACTGGTCCCACCATCCGGCCAGCTCGCTCATCGAATCGGAGATCGACGACTGCGACTCGGAATCCCCTTTCGCGGCGGCCTCTTTCATGAGGCGGCTGTACAGGTCGAAGATGTCGACGAGCATATTGATCAGATCATCAACCCGGTGATCGTGTACCGCGCTTTCGGCGGAAAAAATCGAATATTGCGCACCGAACCCGAGAAGAGACCACGGGTCGGGGAGTGCTCCGCAGTCGATCCCCCGATGGAGAAGCTCTTCAATCGCGGCAAGCCGCTCTGTTCCGGTTTTGTAATCTCCTCGGTCGGCGAGCAGATATCCTTCGGTCAGAAGGCATTCTATCCGGCATATGATCCGTGCCGAGGCGACTGAAATGATATCGGCCTGTTTTGCCGCCGCCTTAAAGTATCCCATGCGGGCGAAGACTCGTGCCAAATGAAACCGCTGGAGCTGATCCGCCCGTTTTTTCGCCAGGCGCTTGTTCAGGTCCTGCCGTGCGCCGCCGAACGGCTGAAAGAGCCGGCGCGCTTCCGCTTCAAGGCGGGAGCGCATCGCCTGGAGACCACGGGCCGCGGCGGTCGATGACGTCGGCTCACCGGTCAATGCAGGAGACGCCTGGGGAAGGTTTTGGAGCAAAAAATCATAGAAGCGATCACGGTACGAAGCGATGACCGACATGAGCGAGGCGAGTGTGACGGTCGAGTCGTGCGTTTGAATATGGTCGCCGGTGATCCCCGATCCCATCAGGATCGTTCCCGCCAGAACCGCCGCCGCCTCGTACAGAAGCTGGTCCCACGGTACGGCGGGCGTTGCCACGCCGGGAGCGCCGGTCTGCGGTTTGCCGCCTGAAGTGACCCGCTCGAGAATCGCGTCAAGTGTTACCTGATGGATGATGAAGCGCCGAAAGTATCCGTTTTCGTCGATCGTGTGCGGATCCCATGTGCCGAAATAGTAATTCGGCCGACGGTTGACCGGATGATCGAAATCGAACGCGCGGGGGTCGATCGCCAGCTCATTGAGTTTGTCCGGGTCGAACCATGCGTCCCGAAGGAGGATCGGATCGGTATTTTTGAGAATTTCAATTGTCTTGCGGATCAGATCGCGGTACTTCCCCTGTGCCGCGCCCGCCTGGGGAAGCCAGACAGGAACCGGCGCGACCCATTCGTGCGGGTTTGGCTCGTGTTTTTCCTCCCCTTCCAGAATCGGAATCGGGCGAAATCCGAGAAAGTCGTTTGCCTGAGCGATGATCGTCTGAACAACGGAGTTGTTTTTTTTCGGCGAAAGATCGGTGTTTTCAGATTCTGTGTTTTGCCCGTCACGGTCAGTCAGCCGTGACGTTCCGCCGACGATGCGCGCGACGTCAGAGTTTGCGTTGTCCCCCACGGCTAACGATCGGAGAACCAACTCGCAAAGATGCGCCATAAAGAACGGGTTGAAGAGAAAGCTGCGGCTCTGATGAAAGAGGGTGTCACGGTGAAATTCAATATATGCCGGGAGAACCCCGTCGGTGATCAGTGTCAGAACCGACTCGGCCTGCCTCGAGTCGCGAAACGCATCGGATTCCCGGGAAAGGGAAACGAGTTCCGATTTGAGGAACTCGAGCGCTCTTTTCCAAAGCTCATCCGGCTCTTCCTGTTCCAGTTCGAAGTAGAGACCGTTCCAGAGAACGTAAAGGTGGGGATCAGAGGCGCCCGAAGAAAAGTTGAGATAGCCGAGGATTTCCCTGGCGATAGATGTTTTTTTCCCGTTGTTCTTATGTTCTGCCATTCCCGACTGCCGTTTTTTTCAGACTTCCGGTCAACAATGATTATCATTAATATTAACGCCGGAAATCCGAATGAGTCCAGGGGGGGGCCGTGGACCGCGGGAAACGGTGTGCCGGCGGTACCCGCAGCTACGGCAACGCGCCGCTTTATCGGGCGCCGCAATCGGAAGAGTCAGAAGAAACGGACGGAAGTATGTCGAGATATCTGGTTGCGACGGCGACCTACAATGAGATGGAAAACCTTCCCGATCTGGTTCAAAAGATCCGGGAAAGCCTTCCCGATGCGGACATCCTGGTTGTTGACGATGGATCGCCCGACGGGACCGGCGGGTGGGCGGATCGGAAGGCTCGGGAAGATGCGCATTTCTTTCTGATTGAACGAGGATCGAAACAGGGACTGGGGACCGCCGTTCTTGACGCATTCCGATTCTCTCTGGAGGGAAGCTATGACTACCTGGTCAACCTGGACGCCGATTTTAGCCATCCGCCCGAGATGATTCCCCGGCTTGTCGAAATTGCCGAGCGCGAGAAAATCGACGTGGTGATCGGTTCGCGCTACGTGCGCGGCGGGAAGGTTGTCGGCTGGCCTCTCCGCCGTAGGGTGATGAGCCGCGGAATCAACCTCTTTG
>ONWH01000214.1 GCA_900321495.1 uncultured Planctomycetota bacterium | reverse complement strand
GGGGCACACCCGAAGAGGTTGCCGATCTGGCGGCGTTTCTCCTTTCCGACCAGGCCCGATACCTGAACGCGGTCAACATTCCGCTCAACGGCGGTTTTTCCCACCGGGAATGTCGGGAAAAATAAAATCAGTTCGGCTCATCACGTTGAAAAGAAGTCCGCCGGCCCGCAGGCCAATCACCCGCCCCGTCTCCGGCCGTCCGGCTGAAAACGGGGGGCCTTTCCGCCCTGCCGGCGGCCGCCGAAATCACGAAAACTTCCACCACTTGTTTGTGGTGGTCTGGCTTTCAAACAGGTCGCCGAGCCGCTCGTCCCCGCCGTCCCGATCCCTGTCCGACTTATTCGCGAGTTTCCTGAACTGGCCGCGCGGCAGCTTCTTAAAGGCGAGATCCGACGTGTGATAAAGTTCGCCGTCGATCGTGTAGGTGCCGTTGATCGGGACTTTTCCGCTTTTGACGAGTTTGAGATACTCCGATTCCGAGACCGGCCCCCGGCGCTTTCCGCGGTCGTAGTAATAGATCTTCTCGAACATGGAACAACCTTTCCCTTCATCTCAACGGTTCGCGGACAGCGCTGCGGCAAACGATTCAATACACACACCCGCCTAGCGCGAAATCGCGCCGTACCCTTCGAAAAGGCCGATCTTTTCGACCGGAATCCGCTTAAACGGCACATCGGTTCCCGGAATCCGGTCATACCCGCCGCAGGTCATGTCCAAAAGAAGGCGCAGATCCCCCTCGACGTTATCCCGAATCGCCGAGAACGCGTCAACACCCTCCTCGACATACTCTCCGCTGAAAGGACGCGGCGATACGCCCGTTTTTTCGCTTGAAACCATCAGATTCCGTTCGATCAGGTTCCCTTCCGGCGCTTTCGGGTTTCTCTCCATGATTTCAGCCAGTTCCGGATACCTTTCGGCCCAGAGGTCCGATTTGATATCGATTCCCGAAACGGTCCCCTTGTCGCGGAACTCCTGAATCCAGTCTTCGGCGCATCGGTGCGCCCAGCCGAGAGCGCGCGCGTCGACGTGCAGATTCGGCTCGCAGTCGATAAAGAGGTTGTTCGTCACGCGGTTGTCGCGCCCGCCGCCGATCATGACGGCCCGGGTCACCCGCACAAAGAGATTCTCGGTAACGTCGGCCGACGAGAACATGTCGTCCAGATAGACACCGACGCAGCCCAGGTTTTTAAATCCGCTGATGTCGTGCAGATAGTTCTGCCGGATGACGTTGCCGCGCATGGTCCAGTCGCGGCCGGTATAGATGGCGCCGGCATCGTTCGATTCCTGGCAGACGCGGGCGATCTCGTTCCGTTCGATCCGCTGCCCGTTCCCGCTGAAAAGAATGGCGGCGTGGGGAGCGTCCGTCAGGCGGTTCTGCGCGACCAGGTCGCCGCAGCCGGCAAGGAGAACCGCCGAAGCGTAGGCGCGCACAATCCGCCCGAAATGGTGGATGTCGTTGTTGATCACGGCGGTCTTTCCGGGCGTGAGGGTTGTCCGGTCACCGGCCTCGGCACGGACGGCGACGCCGCCGATGCTGCGGATATGGTTCCCGAAAATGACGATCCGGTCGCCGCCGGCGCTGACCGCGCTCCCCCCCGCGTTTTGGATCAGAGACCCGCACACGAGAAGATCGCTGCCGCCGAGCTGCAGCGCGTCTTTCCGGCATCCGTTAAACTGAAGGCCCGAAAAGACCGTGTGCGACAGGCCGTTCCCCTGAACGAGGAAAGGCAACGTCGAGAGGAAGAGTTCCCTTTCGGCCCCGCCTTCCCCCCCCGCGTTTTCGGGAGGATAGAAATAGAGCTTGCCGGACTCGCCGTCGATGTAATACTCGCCCGGAGAATCGAGTTCGCAGAGGAGATGATAGGCGTAGAAATACTGGCCGGCGCGGTACCCGTATCCGTGATACGGCTTATCGAGCTCAAACATCCTCTTTTCGGCATTGACGCGGACGATCTTCTGCCGGCTGTTCGCCCAGTCGATATACCAGTAGCCGTGAGCCCAGGCGTCCGGTTCCGCGGCCCAGGGAGCGATATCGTAATCGCCGACGATGATCCGGGGAACCGTGTCCCCCCGCGCCTCTTCAATGACCGTTTCGGCGTTTTCGTCGCCGGCGAGTTTTTCGAACGTCATAAACCCTTCGTTCGGATAGCGCGCAATCGTCATCGGCTCGCCGCCGCAGAAAAGCTCGGCGGTATCGGTCCCGTCGTATGTGCCGAAGTCGGCAATCCCGCACGCGTTAAGGTCGAACTCCAGAACCTTTTCGCGCGCCTCGGGTTTCAGGCGCCCGAGAACGGCGGGGTCTTCCGGCTTCTTTCCGCCGGTCAGCGTCTTTCCGCCGCGGATTTCGGCGAGCGGAACGCCGTTTTCGCCGCACACCCCGCGCCAGACGACCGGCGAAGAGGCGGTTCCCGAATCGGCGGCTGTCAGGACAAGCGGCTTTTCGAGTTCATACAGGCCGGGCAGAATTTCAATAACGGTCGGTCTGCCGTCGAATCCGCCGGCGGCGCGGCATTCCCGCACCGCGTCCCTTGCCCTTTCCAGAGTGCGCAGCGGCCCGTCGCTCTTTTCGGCATTCGGCGCGGGGAGCGTGCCCGACCAGGCATCGCTGCCGTCCGGCGAAACGTAGAGCACCGCCGGCCACTGCCGGACCGATTCGAGGAGCGCGGTCTTTTCCGGCCCGATAAATTCCCGCCAGCCGTCCGGCTCGGCGGCCGCAAGTCTCGCCGCCGTGCCGAGGAGTGCAAAAGCAAAGCAAAACGAACAAAACGATTTCAAAGTCAGCCGCCTCATCCTGTTTCCCTCAATAACGGTTCCCCATCGAGAGCATCCCGCCGAAAATCGGCGGTGCGGTTTCGCGCTTAGCGCGAAACCGCGCCGCACCCTTCAAACAAACCGATCTCTTCAACCGGAATCCGCTTAAACGGCACATCGGTTCCCGGAATCCGGTCATACCCGCCGCGGGTCATGTCCAGAAGAAGGCGCAGATCCCCTTCGACGTTGTTTCGGAGCGTAATATAGTCGCGCGCCTTCGTTTCGACCGCGTCCCCTTCAAAGGGTTTCGGCCCGCCGCTTTCCCCCTTGGTCGAAATCACCAGGTTCCCTTCAATGACGTTCCCTTCCGGAGCTTTCGGATTCCCTTCCATGATCGCGGCAAGAGCCGGGTATTTCCCCGCCCAGAGGTCCGATTTGATGTCGATTCCCGAAACCGTTCCCTTTTCATTGTATTCGGCAATCCACCCGTCGGCATGATCGGAGCACCAGCCGAGCGCGCGCGCGTCGACGTGCAGATTCGGCTCGCAGTCGACAAAAAGGTTGTTCAGAACGTGGTTGTCCCGTCCGCCGCCGATCATGACGGCGCGCGTCACGTTCACGAAGAGATTTTCAACGATATCGACCGTCGAGAGCATGTCGTCCAGATAGACGCCGACGCACCCGCGCCCCTCGAACCCGCTGATGTCGTGCAGATAGTTCTGGCGCACGACGTTTCCGCGGCAGGTCCAGTTCCGGCCGATATAGATGGCGCCGGCGTCGTTCGATTCCTCGCAGACGCGGAAAATCTCGTTCCGCTCGATCCGGTGGTCGTTCCCGCCGAAAAGGAGCGCGCAGTGGGGCGCGTCGGAAAAGCGGTTCCGGGCAATCAGAACGCCGCACCCGTTGAAGCCGACGGCGGCGGCGTACATCCGCTGGATTCGGCCGTAATGGTGGATGTCGTTGTTGACGACGGCGGTCTGTCCGGAGACGAGATCGCGGCGGTTTCCGCTGTTGATGTCCACGCCGTACGACCCGATGTTATACAGATGGCTTCCGAAAAGGAGGTTGCGGTCGCCCGAAAAGGCGATGCCGCCCCCTCCGGTGTTCCGGACCAGGCATCCGCCGACCAGCATGTCGCTGCCGCTGAGCACAATCCCCTCTTTCCGGCACCCGTTGAAGTGCAGGCCGCTCAGCGCGATATGGTGCACGCCGCGCCCCTCGACGAACCTCGGAGCGACGGAGAAGAACAGGTTGTCCTCCGTCACCTCGCCGGGCGGATAGAAATAGAGTTTGCCGGTACCGCCGTCGATGTAGTACTCGCCCGGCGTGTCGAGTTCGCAGAGCGCGTGGTAGACATAGAAATACTGTCCCGGCCGGTAGCCGTAACTGTGGTACGGCTGGCCGAGTTCGATCTCCTTCTTTTCGGTATCGACCCGAACGATCTTCTGGCGGGCGTTCGCCCAGTCCCAGAACCAGTAGCCGAGCGCCCAGGCGTCGGTCTCCCCCGCCCAAAGGGTCAGATCGGCATTCGGAAGAAGGAGTTTCGGTTTCCTGACGCCCCTGGTGCCGCGTATATCAACCTCGCTGTTGTCTTCATGGTCCACTTCGTCGAACTTCATAAACCCTTCGTTCGGATAGCGGGCAATCGTCATCGGCTGATTGCCGAAGAAGAGTTCGGCGTTATCCGACCCGTCGAGTGCGCCGTAATCATCGGCGCCGAGCGCTTTGAGGTCAAACTCCAGTACCTTGTCGCGCACATGGGGCTGGAGCCGCGCCAGGGCCGCCGCGTCCTCGACCTTCTTACCGCCGGTAACGGTCACGCCGCCGCGGATCTCGGCGAGCGGCCCGCCGTTCTCCCCGCGCACACCCCGCCAGATAACGGGCGAGTCCGCCGTGCCGGAATCTTCGCCGGACAGGACGAGCGGTTTGGAAACCTCGTAAAGGCCGGGCCGAATCTCAACGACGGTCGGCTTTCCGTCAAACCCGTCCGAAGCGCGCCAGGCGCGTACCGCGTTGCGCGCCTTTTCAAAGGACCGGAAAGGGCCGTCGGTCTTTTCGGCGTTCGGCGCCGCAAGGCGGCCCGACCACGCGTCGCTGCCGTCGGGAGAGACATAGAACGACGCCGGAACCGTATCGGCAGACTCGAGGAGCGCCAGGCGCTCCGGACCGATAAATTCTTTCCAGCCGTCGTCGGCGGCGGCGCAAACAGCCGTCAGGGCAAGCAAAACCAGAAACGGTTTAAGAAAAAGACGCATCACTCAATCCTTTCTCACGAACCCGGCGCGGGGCATTTTTTTCAGATCGCGCAAATCACACGCATTTCCCCTTTTAGCCGTTTGGAAGGGGAAAAGGACTCAGAAGAGATTTTAAACGGCCCGCGCCGCGAAAGCAAGGGCCGCCGGGCGCAGGGCGGCCCGCCATTCCCTACCGCGCGACGGCGTTCGCGTCCGGAAACACCCCGATCCTTTCGACGGGGATCCGCCGGAATTCCGCGCCGCCGGGCAGAACCGTCCGCCGGTTCCGCGTGACTTCTTCGAAAAGGGTTTCATCTCCCCGGAAGTTGTCCCGAACCGTGATAAACGGCCGGGCCTCGTCGCGGATGCGGTCCCCCTCGAAGGGGACCGGTCCCGGTTCTTCCGAACCGGTCTTAACGACGATGTTCCGTTCGATCAGGTTCCCTTCCGGCGCCGCCGGATTCCCTTCTGTGATGGCGGCCAGGCTCGGATATCTTTCGGCCCATTTCGGCGACCGGTAATCGACGCCGGAAATGGTCCCCTTCTCGCGGATTTCCTCCTGCCAGATGTCGGCGGCGCGGTGCGCCCAGCCGAGCGCGCGGGCGTCGAGGTCAACAGACCAGCGGCAGTCCGCAAAGAGGTTGTTGACGACGCGGTTGTCGCGGCCGCCGCCGATCATCACGGGAATCTTGACGTTGCGGAAGAGGTTTTCCGCAATATCCGCCGACGAGAACATGTCGTCGAGATAAACGCCGACGCACCAGTACCCCTGATAGCCGTTCATGTCGTGCAGGTAGTTCCGGCGGATGACATTGCCGCGCATCGTCCAGTTCCCGCCCGTATATATGGCGCCGACGTCGTTCGATTCCCGGCAGACGCCGTATATTTCGTTCCCTTCGATCCGCTGCTCGTTTCCGCTGAAAAAGATGCCGCAGTGGGGCGCGTCGGAGATCCGGTTCCGGGCGATGAGGTCGCCGCAGCCGCTCAGGCGGACGGCGGGAGCGTAGACGCGCCGGATCCGGGCGAAATGGTGAAAATCGTTGTTCACGACCGCGGAACCGCCGGGAATCAGGTCCGGCTGATTCCCGGAATCGACGACGAAGCCGTGGCCGCCGATGTTATACAGGAGGTTCCCGAACAGGAAAAGGCGGTCTCCCGCGGCCCGGACCGCGTCGCCGCCCGTCCCCCGGATAAGGCATCCGCAGAGGAGGATGTCGGAGCCGGAAAGGGTGATCCCTTCCCGCCGGCACCCTTCGAAACAGAGCCCCGAAAAGACGACGTGCGAAAGGCCGCTCCCTTTCAGAAAAGACGCGGCCGTCGAAAGGAAGAGCGGCTTTTCGCCGGCCCCTTCGGGCGGAAGGAAAAAGAGCTTTCCCGATTCCCGGTCGATGTAGTATTCGCCCGGCGCGTCGAGTTCGCACAGCGCGTGATAGACGTAAAAATGCTTTCCCGGCCGGTATCCGAACGTGTGATACGGCGGCTCGAGCTCGATCATCTTCCTTTCGGGATCGATCCGGCCGATTTTCTGGCGGCCGCTCGCCCAGTCCCAGAACCAGTAGCCGAACGCCCAGATTTCCGGCTCGGCGGTCCACGGGGCGACGTCGCCTCCGTCAACAAAAAGTTTCGGAACGGCGACGCCCCTGTTCCCCTGGTCGACAATCTCCCGGTTCCCCTCTTCGTCGACCCCGCTGATCAGCAGATACCCTTCGTTCGGGCAGCGGGCGACCGTCATCGGTTCGCCGTCCGCGAAGAGTTCGGCGAAATCCTCCCCGTCGAGCGTGCCGAAGTCGGCAATGCCGAGCGCCTTTAAGTCATACTCCAGCACTCTGCCGCGCATTTCCGGTTTCAGGCGCCGCAGCGCCGCGGGATCTTCGGCGCCCGCGCCGCCGGTGACCCCCTTCCCGCCGCGGATCACGGCCAGCGGCCGGCCGCGTTCGTCACAGACGCCGCGCCAGATCACCGGCGAGCCGGCGGTACCCGAATCGGCGCCGGTCAGTTCCAGCGCCTCTTCCCGTTCATAAAGGCCGGGAAGAATCTCCACCACGGTCGGCGCCCCGTCGAACCCGACGCTTTCGCGATGCCGCCGCACCGCGCCGCGCGCCCCTTCGAAGGTGCGCAGCGGCCCGTCGGTCATTTCGGCGTTCGGCGCCGCCAGCCGCCCCGACCACTCGTCGCGCCCGTCGGGAGAAACATAGAACGTCGCGGGAACCGTTTT
>ONWH01000048.1 GCA_900321495.1 uncultured Planctomycetota bacterium | reverse complement strand
TTCTGCGTATCGAACGGATGGCCGGTAAAGACGGGACCGGGCTTGATCTCGGTCCAGTGAACCGCGTCGGCCGACTGGAACGCGAAGAGGCCGTCCCCTTCCTTCCCGCCGTAGAGGAGGCCGATCGCCTTGTATTTCGCCTCGGGCGGCGTGCCCGGCCGCGTGTCGACGAACGGGTTGAAGTCGTGATTCTTGTAGTCGCGCAGGCCGAACATCACGATGTTGTTCTCTTTCGACCCGCGGAATTCGCAGATCCCCAGGTTCGGCCGCTCCCAGTGAATTCCGTCGCCGCTGCACAGGTAGGCGATCGAAAGGGGTTCCCCGGAATTCTGCCCCCAGGCGTGGTAATACATGTGATACCGCGCGCCGTCGTTCATAATCGTGAAATACCCCGCGCTGTCGCCGTCCCAGGGAGACTCGCCGAACTCGGCGGCAACCTCCCGCCGCTGCGGACGGTGAACCGCCAGCTCGACATTTTCCAGCGGGCCGACCAGCCAGTCGTCCAGAAAGAGCTGCCAGTCCGAACCGACATCGAGAACTTCCGGCGCGGCGTCTTCGGCGGCCGCCATGGCGGCGGACACCAGCGCTGCCGCCAAAAACAGATAAAGAAAATATCGTCTGATCATTGTTTCCAAACTTTCTGAATAACGGTGACTTGAAGAAACCGGAGGTTCAGACAGATAGGCCGCCTCTCAGACATCTTCCGGGTTCGGAACGGCGAATTCGCCCCGATACTCGCGGGTGAGCATCGCGTTTGCGGCGTCGCTGCCGACGAAAACCTCTTTGTCGGGATCAAAAGTGAGCGCCTCGCCCATCGAAATGGGGGTCTTTTCGAGATCGACGCCGTTGGCGGTCAGGTGATCGAGCGTCCGCCGGAGCGTGGCGGCGTTGTCGTCGCGGCCCGGAACCTCCGAAATAATCCGTTCGGCCTCGGCGGGCGAGACACGGTTCTCCTCGCCCAGGTAATACGAGATGTTCGCCAGATGGCTCAGACCGGCGGCGAGATGCCCGACGCGGGCGTCGGCGTTGAGCTTTTCGGGTGTCCCGGCAATGACGCAGTCGATAAAATTGCCGAAATGATAGGAATCGGCGCCCCCTTCGAACCGGGCGGTTTCGTTGCCGTCGCGGTCAAGAACGACGACCAGGCCGTAACGGAGCTGAACCATGTATCCTTCGGACCCGTAGGCGATCACGCCGACGCTGGCTTCCATCAGCGGATCGGTTTCGAGGCCGCGCGTCTCGAAGACGAGGGTGCGCCCGTCGCGGTAATTGTAAATCGCGATTTCGGTGTTGGCGGTGTCGCCGGCGTCGACATAGGCCGGATCGTTCTCTTCGATTTCATATCCGAGACGGCCGCCGTAGGCGATGACCGACGAAGGAAACTCGGTCTCGCCCAGGAAGGTGCGCGCAATGTCGGTCTGATGCGGCCCCTGGTTCCCGATATCGCCGTTGCCGTAAAGGCGCTGCCAGTGCCAGCAGTAATGGAACCGCGGCCGCGTCACCGGCCCGACGATCGGCGCCGGCCCGCTCCAGAGATGATAATCGACGCCGTCCGGAATCGGATAGGCGCCCCGGGGCCCGATCGCCCGGCGGCGGTTGTAGCAGAGGCCGCGGACCAGGTTGATCTCGCCGAGTTTCCCCTCGGCGGCATACGCGAACGCCTCCCGAATGGCGGGATTCGAACGGCACTGGGAACCGACCTGGCAGCATCGGCCGTATTTTTCGGCGGCGGCGACAAGCGCCTGACCCTCGTGGATGTTGTGGCAGATCGGCTTTTCAATATAGGCGTCTTTCCCCGCCTGCATCGCCCAGACGCCGCAGAGCGCGTGCCAGTGGTTCGCGGCCGCGCAGCTGACGATATCGATGTTTTTGTCGTCGAGCCCCTCGCGCATATCGCGTATTTCGGCCGGACGGACTCCGGTCTGATCTTCAATGGAATCGGCTATATGGGCGCTTGCCGCCGGATCGGGATCGCAGACGCAGAGAACGCGCGTGCGGCTGTCGGCGAGATATTCGGAAGCGTGATTGCCTCCGCGGCTGCCGCAGCCGACGATCATCACGCCGAGCGTTTCATTCGGTCCGAGCTGACGGCCCTGCGCACGGACTCTTTTCGGAGCCGACACGGAACCGAGAACGGAGGCGGCCGCCGCGGCGATCGCGGTGTCGCCCAGGAACTCTCTTCTGGTAACTCTTTTCATTCTGAACTTTCCTTTCTCCAATCCGGCTTTCAAAAAAAACGGTAATTTCGAGAGGCTGTCTAAAACCCGAACGTGTAGGCGGCGGCCAGGACAATGCCCACGGTCAGAACGACCGGGATTGTATTGATCAGGATCAGTTTGCCGTCCTCCCCCTTGACGTCAACCGTCGCGCAGGCGGCGATGACATTGTTCACGCAGATCATATTTCCGACCGCCCCGCCGATCTGCTGGAGCGCGACGATCGCGACCGGCGAGATGGCGAGCTTTTCGGCGGCGTTGAACTGGAGCGGCGCGAACAGGATGTTCGAGACCGTGCAGGAGCCGGAAACGAACGACCCCAAAACGCCGATCCAGGGAGCCAAAAGCGGGTACGCCCCGGCGCCGGTCCACGCGGCCGCGGCGTGAGCCGTTTCGGCCAGCATGCCGTCGTAACCGGCGGCGCCGCCAAGCGAATTGATCATGATCTGAACCATCGCCACACCCGAAATGAGCGCCACGGCCGGTCCGCAAACGGTCCGCCGGAGCGCCGTTTTCCAGATTTCGGCGGTTTCGTTCCGGCGAAGCCCGAAGAGAAAAATCGAAAACAGCGCCACCAGGATAAACGGCAGAATCCCCGGGTTCGTCAGCCACGCGCAGCGGAACACCACGGGGTGACCGCCCCCCAGAAGGGGAATGTCGAACGAGATGTTTTTCAGAATCGGATAGATCCGGAAAACGTGAAGCCGGGTAACCAGCAGAACGAGAATGATCAGCGCGTAGGGGGTCCAGGCGCGCCAGAGGGGAACAGGAGACGGTTCCGCCTCTTCCGAGGGGAGCGCGGCGCGCGCCGCGGTGTATTTCTCGGCAAACCGCCATTTCGATTTCGGAACGAGAAATTTGAACCGGACCGCCAGGAGCGTGACGACAAGCCCGATCGAGGCCCCCAGCAGGGTCGGAAGCTCCGGTCCGGCGAAATGGGCGGTGATCTTCCACGGAACGACGAACGCCAGCCCCGAAAAGAGGGCGAAAGGAAGAATCTCAAGCGTCGGCCGAAGCGACTTTTTCTCGCCGAACCCGACGGTCAGAAAGAGGACGGCGATCACGGGAACCGCCAGACCCGCCGGTCCGAAAAAATCGGTGATGGCGTCGAGAAGCCCGTGCTCGAACGCGGCCGAATCGAGCCCGGCCGCCGTCGGCAGCTCCGGCTCGATGAGCGAGAGGGCCGCGAGCGTCTGAACCCCCGCACCGCCGAACGAAACCGGCACGCTGTTGCAGATGAGCGCGACCATGACCGCGGCCAGGGGAGGAAACCCGAGTCCGACCAGCAGAGGCGCCGCCAGCGCCGCCGGGGTGCCGAACCCCGCCGCCCCTTCGATCAGCCCGCCGAAAAGCCAGGCGATGATGATCACCTGAACGCGCGGGTCGTCCGAGCCGCCCGAAAATCCGCGGTTGATCGCGTCGATCGCCCTTCCCTTGGCGAGCGTTTCCAGAATCAGGATCGCGCCGAAGATGATAAAGAGTATCTCGACCGCCTTGAAAAAGCCGAGTCCCGAAGCGGCCGCCACCTGGACGGCGGGGAGCCGCCAGACGAACAACGCGGTACACACCATCATTCCCCACGCGATCAGAAGCGAGGTGCCCGGCTTGACCTTGACAAGCGTCATCAACACAATCGCGGCCAGCAGCGGAATTAAAACAAAGACGACATGCATAAGAGCCCTCGAAGCTGAGATGAAAACCGAAAGGGGGAAAGGCGCGGAAACCGTTTCCGCGCCCTCAGCCGGTGATGCCGGACCGGCTATTCCCCGGCAAAAAGGGACGCGAGGTTCAGAAGGGTCCGAACCGCGACTTCCATCTTGTTGACTGAAAGCCACTCGGTCACCGCGTGGAAGTTGTTTCCGCCGGTGAAAATGTTCGGGGTCGGCAGTCCCATTTCGGTCAGGCGCGAACCGTCGGTCCCCCCGCGGATCGGTTTCCAGACCGGCTCGGCGCCCGCGAGGCGGACCGCCTCTTCGAGCCGCGTCAGAACGAGCGGATGGTCTTTCAGCCCTTCGGCCATGTTCGGGTACTGCTTTTTGTATTCGACGGTCCAGACGCTCCCCGGCACAGCTTCTTTCTGCCGCGCGATGAGCTCGTCCAGAATCCGGCGGTTTTCGTCCATATCCGCGTCGGTAAACGCGCGCAGAATGATATGCGCCTCCGCCGAGCCGACATCGCCGGTGATCGAACAGAGGTGGATATACGGCTCGCGCCCTTCGGTCGACTCGGGCGCGCGTCCGGCCGGCATGGCGGCGGCCAGCCCCGCCAGGGCGCGCGAAGCGTTGACCATCACCCCCTTGGCGGTCCCCGGATGAATATCGACGCCGGTCACCTTCACGCGGAGCTGTTCGGCGGAAAAGGTCTCTTTGTTGATCTCGCCCGGAAGCTCCCCGTCGACGGTGTAGGCGAAATCGGCGCCGAACTTTTCCACATCGAAGAAATCGGCCCCCCGGCCGACCTCCTCGTCGGGCGTGAAGGCGATCCGGATCTTCCCGTGCCGGTACGGGACCCCTTCGACACTGCCGTTCAGAAGGCGGTCGGCGGCGGTCATGACCGCCGCCACGCCGCTCTTGTCGTCGGCGCCCAGAAGGGTCGTTCCGTCGGTCACCACGAGCAGATCGCCGATACACGACCGGAGCCCTTCCGACTCGGGAATCTCGGCCCCCGACTCGAGCCGGATCGGTCCGCCCCGGTAGTCGACCAGTTTAGGGTTCACGTTTTTGCCGGACGTGTCGGGCGCGGTATCCAGGTGGGCGATCCACCCCATCACGGGAATCGGCCGCGCCGCCTGCTCCGCGGCGGAGCGCGGATCGGGAATCGTGGCGGTCACGTAACCGTGCCCGTCCTGCGCGACCTCTTCGGCGCCGAGCGCGCGGAGTTCGTCGGCCAGAAGGGCGCCGAACTCAAGCTGTCCCGGCGTACTCGGGACCTGTTCGACGTCGTCCTTCGACGTCGTTTC
>ONWH01000049.1 GCA_900321495.1 uncultured Planctomycetota bacterium | reverse complement strand
GGTACGATGCACGGATCATGCCGGCCGGTAATATTCAGGTCAACAACCTTTTTGGTTCGCAGATCGACACTCTTCTGTGTTTTGGCAATGGAAGGAGTCGGCTTAAACGCCGCGCGGAAGACGAGCGGCATCCCATTGGTAATCCCTCCCAGGATTCCCCCGGCATTGTTCGTTTCGGTCACGATCTTACCCCGCTTGACGCTGAATGCATCGTTGTTTTCACTCCCTGTCCGGCGCGCGGCGTCGAATCCCGCACCGAACTCGATCCCCTTAACCGCCGGAATCCCGAAAACAGCCTGAGCGATCCGGTTCTCCATTCCGTCGAAGATCGGATCCCCCAACCCGGCCGGAAGACCGGTTACCGCACACTCGACCACGCCGCCGACCGAGTCTCCTTCACTTTTCATTTTCGCGATCAGAGCTTTCATCTTCTCACCGCAGGCCTCTGATACGGTCGGGAAATCCTTCTCCGAAACGGGTCTGTTCAGTTCCCCTTCGTCGGCAACAGAACCGATCGCGGCAATCCGCGCAAAGACGCGGATCCCTCGCGCGGCAAGGAACTGTTTCGCCAGGCCGCCGGCAATGCAGAGCGGTGCGGTCAGCCGCCCCGAAAAATGCCCGCCGCCCGCGATGTCCTGATTCCCCGCGAACTTAACCGCGGCGGTGTAGTCGGCATGTCCGGGACGCGGCACATAACGGAGATTCTCATAGTCGCGTGACCGGGTATCGGTATTGTAAATCACGGCAGTGATCGGCGTGCCGCATGTTACATTCCCGACCAGTCCCGAAAGGAAAACCGGCAGATCCGCTTCTTTCCGCGCGGTCGAATACGCGTTTTTCCCCGGCGCGCGGCGCGACATGAACCGATGCAGTTCATCGAAATCGACCGTCTCACCGGCTGGAACATTCTCGAGCGTCATTCCGACCGCCGCCGAATGAGACTGTCCGAAAATATTCAGGCGAATTGTCTTTCCGTATGCTGAACTCATCAGGCTCTCTCTTTCGTCCCCGTCCGAGGACCGTTAATCAAATGACTGGCGAACTCTTCCGCACACTGCGCTCTGTCAATTATAACACGCGCGGCGGATTCGGTTACGGCTTTATCCCCCCGTCGCACATCCACGATTTGAGATCCCCTTTGGGGATTTTCTCAACAAGGCATTTTCCGATCCTTTCGGGCACGACCAGGCGGATCGTTTCCCCCTGTGCCTTTTTGTCCGAAAGGGCGGCGGAGATCAGCTGCCGGCATGTGTACGGCGACACGGTCGGCAGATTGTACTTTTCCAAAAGGGAGATCAGGCGGGTGAGAACCGATTCCGGGCAGATACCGCGCGTTACGGCGGCGCGCGTTATGGCGGCCATTCCGATCGCGACCCCTTCGCCGTGCAGAATCGAAAAATCACTGCACGCCTCAATCGCATGCCCGAACGTATGCCCGAAATTCAGAAATATCCGATCTCCCGTATCGAACGCGTCCCGGTTGACGTAGTCCCGTTTCATCGTCACACAGGCTGAAATCACACTTTCGAGCTGTTCGGCAACCGGTGTCCTGTCAAGCGAATCGAAGAACTCTTCACTTTCGATCATCGCGTATTTGACAATCTCGGCGCACCCGCAGGCAAACTCTTCCGGCGGGAGCGTATCGAGCGTCTTTGTGTCGCAAAGCACCAGCGACGGCTGGCAAAACGCGCCGACCATATTCTTGCCGTGCCGCAGGTCAACCGCGGTCTTCCCGCCAACCGACGAATCGACCATCGCCAGGAGAGTCGTCGGGATCTGAATGAACCGGATTCCGCGCTGATAGGTCGCCGCGGCGAACCCCGCCATATCGCCGGTCACGCCGCCCCCGAGTGCCACGACGACATCACTGCGCGTAATTCGGTCGGCACACATCTGTTCGAGAAGCCGTTCGTATGTTGCAAGCGTCTTATTCCGCTCACCATGCGGAAACGTGAAAACGGTTGTCCGGATTGACGCTGATTCCAGACTCTGTCGAACATCTTCACCATACAGGCTATAGACGCGGTCATCGGCAACGACAACACACGAAGCGGGATTCAGAAGCGCCTTGACCCGCTCTCCTGTTTCGGCGGCCAGGCCGGGCGCTATCAGAACATCGTAACTTTTCGACGCGTCAATACGGACAGATTTCATCGTGTCATCTCCGATCGATCTCTTCTTTGCGGCGCTTTCCCTCTTCGAGAAGGGCAATCAGCCGATTCCGGTCGTTTGCCTTGATTGCCTCCTGATACTCCCCGAGTTTTCCGATAAGGAACGCAATCTCTTCGGTCAGATAATCAGCGTCTTCCAGAAAGAGTTCTGCCCACATTTCTGGATTCAGCCAGGCGACGCGGGTTAAATCTTTATAGCTCCCCGCCGAAAAACCCTCGTGCGAGGCGGCGGTCGGACTCTTCACAAACGCGTTCGAGACAACATGTGCCAACTGCGAAGTAAACGCAATCATCCGGTCATGTTCTTCGGCGGTTGTCACCGAATACTTACCGAACCCCGCCGGAGCGAGGAGCGTTTTCACCTTATCCAGCAGTTCGATATCATCGAACGTCGGCGGCACGATCACCATCGGCGCGCCGTGATAGAGGTCGGCGCGGGAATACTTGAACCCGGAATACTGTGTCCCCGCCATCGGGTGTCCCCCGACATAGGTGAACCCGTATTTCTTGGCGATCTTCATCCCCGGTTCGACGATCACCCGTTTCGTCCCGCAGCAGTCGATCACCAGCGGCCTTTTCCCTATCGCCGGGCCGAGCTCTTTCATCACGTCCAGTGCGGCGGCGGGATAGACGCAGAGGAGAACCAGATCGCACTCTCCGACGTTCTCTTTGGTCAGCTCGTCCCGTACGGCTTCCGACATACGGGCAAACTCCAAAACCGAAACGTCCTTCTCCATTCCCAGCACTTCGTGTCCCGCCGCGGCATACGCCTTGGCGAACGACCCGCCGATCAGCCCCAGTCCCACAATTCCAACGATCATCTCAATTCCTTTTCAAATAATCTCTCTGTCTCCTCCAAAGGGCGTGAAATTTCAGGAAACCGCCTTGCGGACCGAATCGACCTTCTTGGCCAGGGCGTCAAACGCCGCAGGGGTAAGCGACTGCGCCCCATCACACAGCGCGTGAGCCGGATCGTTGTGAACTTCAATGATCAGCCCGTCGGCGCCGCAGGCGGCGGCGGCCAGCGACATCGGGGGAACCATCCGCGCGATCCCCGTGGCGTGGCTCGGATCGACGATCACCGGCAGATGCGAAAGCTCGTGCAGCATCGGAACCGCCGCCAGATCGAGCGTATTCCGCAGGTAATCGCTGTACGTACGGATACCCCGTTCGCAGAGGATGACCTGCTCGTTCCCGCTGGCCATAATGTACTCAGCGCTCATCAGAAGCTCTTTGAGCGTATTGGCCAGCCCCCGCTTTAAAAGGATCGGCTTATGGAGGGTGCCGAGTTCTTTCAGAAGGTCAAAATTCTGCATATTCCGCGCACCGACCTGCAAAACATCGATATCCTCGAAAAGGGGAAGATCTTTCAGGTTCATGATTTCGGTGACGATCGGAAGCCCGGTCTCCTGCCGCGCGACCTTGAGAAGTTCGAGCCCTTCCCCTTTCAGCCCCTGGAAATCGTAGGGAGAGGTCCGCGGCTTGAACGCGCCGCCGCGAAGAAGCGAGGCGCCGGAAGCTTTCACTGCCTTGGCGATCTCAACGATCTGCGTTTCCGACTCGACTGAACAGGGCCCGGCAATCAGGACGAAATTCCCGCCGCCGATTTTCAGGTCGCCGACGCTTACCACGGTGTCTTCGGGATGAAACTTCCTGTTCACGCACTTGAACGTTTCGCTGACCCGTTTAACCGAATCGACAATATCAAGGCTTTCGATCAGATCCATGTCAACCCGGCTGGTGTCGCCGATCAGTCCCAGAACGGTCTGAAATTCTCCTGCTGACTCGTGTACGCCGAGCCCCATCGATTTAAGCCACTTAATCAGCTGAGTACGCTTCTCTGGACTGGCGTTTGACTTGATGACAACGATCATGATTTACTCCTTCTTCGGTGTGGACGGCTATCTGAAACCTTTGTTTTATTGCTTGCAATAAAAAAAGCGGCTCAGGATAACCCGTGCCGCCTTTAACTTGAATACGTTTCTTCGCAAACACAAATTATCCTTACGCCCGCTGGGGAGTAAAGTAGAAATAATAGTAGGCGAAGGTAAACGTGGACGCTTTCATGTGGTGTTCAGTAAACTGAAATTCCGTGCCGAGTGAAAAAAACACCCACCGGCCTCCCGACCGGGACGAACCCCATTCTAACGATTCCCCGGAACCCGTCAAGACGAGCCGCGGTACTTTTTTAAAATTCCGCCCGCAGGGCTTTTCTCCGTCCCCAAAGCCGCCTCCTCGCATTCGCCTTGTCCGGGACGGCGAAATCGGCTAGAATCAGCCGCGGATCATTCCGGATCCGCCGATTCCAGACAGAGAGTTAACCCCGATAAAAAGCAGAAGTCCCTATGTTGATCCCGCCCAAAGTTCTTTTCGCAAAGAGTTCCGTCCCCCGTTCGGCCGGACATCTCCCCGTCCGCAGCCAAGTCGCGCCGCAGGACCAATGGAACCTGAGGAAAATTTTTCCGTCCGACGCCGCATGGCGCAAAGCGTTTACCTCCTGGCGGGGCGAAACAGACCGCTATGCGCAATTCAGGGGAAAACTCGGCACATTGGACGGACTCGAAGCGTTCCTCACCTTCGATTCCGACTTCGACCGGCAGAGCGAAAAACTTCTCCTCTACGCCTATTTAAAATCGGTCGAAGATGTCGCAAACCCCCTTTATCAGGGAATGAAAGACGAAATCAGCACGGCGCTGGCCGCGGCGGCCCAGGCAGCGAGTTTCGCGCGTCCCGAAATTCTGAGCGCTCCCAAAACGGTCTGGAAAGAACGGCTCGCATCGCCCCGGCTGGCCCGGTGGCGCCGTCTTCTGTCAGAGATCCTCCGGGTCAAGCCGCACACACTCAGCGGGAAAGAAGAACGGATTATCGCCCTGACCGCAGAGATGGGACAGACTCCGTCGAAAGCGTTCCGTCTCCTGACCGATGCCGATTTCACATTCGGAACGGTCAAAGACGAAAACGGTATTGAAAAACCGCTCACACACGAGACGTTCTCCCTCTTCCTTCATTCCCCCGACCGGTCGGTACGCAAAAAGGCGTTCGAAATATTCTACAAGACATTCGACGGACACAAGAACTCCCTGGCGGCTCTCCTTGAAGGATCGGTCCGTGGCGACATCTTCCACGCAAGGGCGCGGAACCACGCAAGCGCACTCGATGCGGCGCTCTTTGCCGAAAATATTCCCTCTCGGGTTTACGAGAACCTGATCAGCGCGATCCATCGTGCCCTGCCGGTCCTCTACCGCTACTACGAACTCCGCCGGAAAAAGATGCGTATCTCAAAGATTCACTTCTACGACACCTATGTTCCGATCCAAAGCGACATTAAGGTTCACTACACATGGGATGAGGCGGTCGATCTGGTCGGAAAAGCGCTTGCCCCCCTGGGAGACGGCTATGTGCGGACTCTGCAGAAAGGACTGACCTCCGGCCGCTGGGCCGACCGTTATGAAAACGCCGGGAAACAGAGCGGCGCTTTCAGTTACGGGGGGTACGACACCCTCCCCTACATCATGATCAACTACAAGCCCGACCTGATCGAGAGCGTCTTTACAATGGCGCACGAGGGGGGGCACTCGATGCACAGCTGCCTTTCGGCGAGGCATCAGTCCTATGAGGACTACAACTATGTCATCTTCCTCGCCGAAATCGCAAGCACGTTCAACGAACAGCTCCTGGCCGAATACCTGATCGAGAACGCTAAGGAGAAGCGGCTCCGTCTCTGGCTGATCAACCGTCAGATCGACGCGGTCCGGGCAACCATCTTCCGCCAGACAATGTTCTCGGAATTCGAACAGCGGATTCACGAGGCCGCCCAGCGGGGCGAACCGCTCGGCATCGTACCGATCCGCAAAATCTACCGGCAGCTTCTCGAGACCTATTTCGGTCCCGCGTTCACCCTTGACGACGACCTGGAACTGGAATGTCTCCGGATTCCCCACTTTTACCGCGGATTCTACGTCTATAAATACGCCACCGGCATGTCGGCCGCCATCGCCCTGGCGCGGCGGGTCCGCCGCGGGGGAGAAACCGAACGGCGCGACTACTTCAAAATGCTTGAAGGGGGATGCAGCGCCCCGCCGTTGGAACTTTTGCAGCGTGCCGGGGTCGATATGCTCCGCCCAACCGCCATCGACGAGGCGATGCGCTATTTCGAAGAACTCCTCGACCGGTTCGAGGCGGAAAGTTAAACGCTCCCACGTTCCGTTTCCCATCCAAACAGCACCCCCTCCCCTTTGACGAAAGAATCCCCCGCGCCGTTTAAAAACGGCGCGGGGGATTTCCCTATAAAATACGTCCCGCCGGGGAGACAGTATTTATCTATTTATCTCAGTCGGCTTTCTTGCAGCAGCATTCCTCTTTCGCTTCGCCTTCGATCTTGTCACTGCAACCGGCTTCGAAGAAGCGCCAGACGATACCGGCAACAATCGCACCGCAGATCGGAACGATGATGAACAGGGGGAGCTGATCAATCGCCCAGTCCTTGACAAAGACCGCCTGCGAGATGCTCCGCGCGGGATTGACACTCGTATTCGTCACCGGAATGGTGATCAGGTGAATCAGCGTCAGGCAGAGACCGATCGCCACGCCGGCCAGACCGGCGAAAGCTTTGCGGGCGGTCGCGCCGAGAATGACAATGAGGAAGATGAACGTGCCGATTCCTTCGGCCAGGATCGCGGCGGTTTTATCAAATCCGCCGGGAGAGTGATCACCATACCCGTTCGCGGCGAAATCGCCAAGCTCTTTCCCGCCGTGAACCAGAATTTGCGAAAGGACATACGCCGCCAGGATCGCGCCGAGAATCTGCACGATGATGTACGCAACGCATTCGCAGAACTTCATCCGGCCGGCCGTGAAACAACCGATCGAAACCGCGGGATTCAGGTGGCAACCCGAAATCGGACCGATGGCATACGCCATGGTCAGAACGGTCAGACCAAAGGCGAGCGCCACACCGAGCCAGCCGACTTTTTCGCCGGCCAGAACTGCGGTACCGCAGCCGCCCAAAACAAGCCAGAAAGTTCCGATGAACTCCGCCAGACATTTTTTACTGCAACACATGATCATCACCTCTTTTACGATATCACCGATTGTTCCAGGACCGTTAGAACCGCAACAACAACTCATTACGACTCTCCGTTTCACTTACTTGTCAAAAATCGTGCGGCCCCGGCGGAAACCGAGACCGCCCGTTTTCAGCGGCACGATCAGCCGGTAATCGGCTGGCCGTTGATCCACTGATCCATCCGTTTGCCGTACCCTTCGGGGGTGTACGCGTTTTCTTCGTAGGAAACCCAGCCGTTGTAGCCGATCTCTTCGATCGTATTGCGGACATCGGCCCAGTCGATCGTACCGGTTCCAAAACCGCAGAATCCGTCGAACATCGTGTTCGGATTCCCCTCTTCGATCGCGAAATCTTTCAGATGGAGTTTCGCGATCACGTCTTTTCCCAGTGCGCGAAGCCAGACGCTCGTCGGGGCGTATTTGGCATGGTTTCCCATGTCGTAGTAGGCCTTGACCCAAAGGTCGTCGAACCGGCGAACATAGGCGGCGAAGATTTCAGGCTGAAGCCAGAGATTGTTCCAGACGTTTTCAATCGCGATGATCACACCGTAATAGGCGGCGGCGGGAATCAGCTCTTCCACCGTCTTGGTCACAATCGCCGAAGTGCGGTTGTGTTCGTCGATGTACGTCTGATACGGGGTGTTGTCACCGTCCACAACTTTGGTGATTTCGAGGGTGTCGGGATTGAACTCGATGTTCAGGTCGCCCGGATTCGGAATCGGGTATCCGACTCCGTTGAGTTCGCCGATCCGGGCGGGAACCAGGAGGATGGTGTCGGCGCCGAAAAGGGACGCCGTGCGGAGCGCTTTGCGGACCGATTCCTTGCAGACTTCCCGATAGGTGTCGTCCCCCCCGTTGAACGGCAGATCCCAGCCGCCACGCATGATCGAATGGACGCGAAGACCGTAATCGTCGGCCAGCTTCTTGCCCGCCTTGATCTCGTCGTCGGACATTCCCCAATCGGTAACCTCGAACCCCTCGAACCCTGCCTCGGCGTGTGCCTTCACGTTCTCTTCGGTCGGCTTATCGCAGATGAACGCTTTATGCAGTTCGGTCTTGAACTTCTTCGCCGCAGGCTCAGCTCCTTTCAGAGCGCCGGTGCCGAACGTCGAAAAGGCGGCGCCCATCGCCGCAGTGGTTCCCAGAAACCCACGCCTGGTCAGTTTCGTCTTCATCATTGGATCTGCTCCTCTAAATTCTGTAATCTTAGTCAAGAATCGCTCCCTGATCGATCCGGCCCCTTCCCCGCAAGCCGCCGCAGAACCTCCGGTCAGACAACCCCCTGACTCGGCGCCTGCAAGAGAACGAAAAGAAAATGCGGGCTATTTTCACCCGCCCCCCTATTTTATAAATCGGGCCTATCTCGGTTTCAAGTAGTTCCGTTTTCCCATTTTTAGGGATAAAGTCGAAATGGTGGTCGGATTATCCGAATAATCTCAGCGGAAAGGCACAGGAAGAGAAAAAAGATGAAAACGGGGCGTGCGACCGGCACGCCCCGCTCGGTACAGGAATTCAGCCGAGCATCGGCTGACCGGCGAACCACCGGTCCATCAGCCGGGCGTAATCGGCGGGAGAATAGTCCGTCTGGCATTCCTCCTCGTACGTGACCCAGCCGCTGTAACCGATCTCTTCAACCGTGCCGCGGACATCGAGCCAGTCGATCGTGCCGGTTCCGAGCGGACAGATTCCTTTCTGAACCGCGTAATCTTTGAGATGGAGTTTTGCGATCTGACTCTTGCCGAGCGTACGAAGCCACCGACTTGTCGGTGCGTATTTGGCATGGTTTCCCATGTCGTAATAGGCCTTGACCCAAAGATCGTCGAACTTCCGGATGAAAGCGGCAAAGATTTCCGGCTGAAGCCAGAGATTGTTTCCGACATTTTCGACCGTGATGAAAACGCCGTATTGCGCCGCGGTCGGAATCAGTTTCGCGATCTCGTCGAAAATGAGTGTGGCCGAACGGTTATGCGCCTCAATATACGCACGGTACGGAGTATTATCGCCATCGGCGACACTCGTGATGTTAAGCGTTTCCGGATCGAACTGAATATTCAGATCCGCCGGATCCGGAACCGGAAGCTCGGCCCGTCCGCCGATCCGCCCGGGAACCAGCAGAAGCGTGTCAGCGCCGTAAAGGGATGCCATCTGAATCGCCCGGCGGATCTTCTCCTGCCCGGCGGCGCGGACAGAGGGATCCCCATTATTGAAATCCGCGCCTCCGCCGATCAGCGAGTGAACGCGCAGACTGTACTTTTCAAGCAGCTGCAGATCGGCTTTGATCTCCTCATCGGTCTGCCCGTGATTTCTCAGTTCCACCCCCTCAAAACCGGCATCTGCGTGCGCCCTAATGATTTCCTCTTCCGGCTGGGGACAGATAAACGCCTTATGAAGTTCGGTCTTATACGATTTCGGCGCGGACGCGTCCGCACCAAGCGCTCCCGCCGTTGGAAGAGTGACTCCAAACGCAGCGGCTCCTTTGAAAAAACCTCGTCTGGACACGGTCTCTGACATTGGTCTCGTCTCCTCTGTTTCGATGCGTAATATGGCACGGCATCTTGCCGCGCCGAACAGCATTTGAGCGAATTCGTTTTTTCGCTTTTTTCCCTCCTTCCTTATCTTATAATTCGGGAACGATTCAATTTCAAGTGGTTCACTTTTTCCACGGAAGAAGTAAACTGAAGGGGCAGCTGTTCCGAAAAAATTCAAAACCACTCTGAAAGGACACGAGGGATGAAACGGCGGGACTTTTTGAAGTACGCCTCATTGGAACTCGCAGGAGCAAATGTCGCGGCGTGGGCCGACAGTAACGCGGGAGAGTCTCTCCTCCTGACCGGAGGAAAGATCGTCACCTGTGACGGTGTCTTTTCGATCGCCCGAGCCATGGCGGTCCGCGGCAATAAGATCCTGGCGGTCGGCGATACCGATGAAGCTGCCGCTGCGGCGGGAAAAAACGCCCGCACTATCGACCTTCAGGGGCGAACGGTCCTGCCCGGTCTGATCGACTCGCACCTGCACCCGATCATGGCGGCCGACTACGAGTTCGATCACACCGTTCCGGAAATCGAAACGATCGATGAGCTGCTGGCCTTCTTCCGGCACCGCGCCGCCGAGGTTCCGGCAGGGGACTGGATCGGAATCGACTACATGTTCATCACGCGTCTGCGCGACCGGCGCTACCCGACCCGCGCCGAACTTGACGCCGTCTCGCAAAAGCACCCGATCTACTTCAATACCGGGCCCGACATGGTTCTGAACAGTGCCGGACTCAAACGGCTCGGGTTCCTCGACGGCGCGCCGAAAATCAGCGTCGGCAGGGTCGAAACCGCTTCGGACGGCACGCCGACCGGTTTGCTGCGAAAGGTCCCCGCAATGTCGGCCCTGATCACCGAGGCGACCGCGAAGTTCAAAAAAGAAGGCCGCGTTTCCGAAGAAGACAAGCCGTTCGTCTCCCCTTCCCTGAAAATCGCCACGCCCGCCGACCGGAAAAAGCGTCTGGCTAAGCAGCTTTCGTTCTACAATTCGGTCGGCTTTACCACCGTCTCGCCTCATGACGAATACAACGGCGATATACGTCTCTGGCAGGAGCTCTACACCGGCACTCTGGGTCCGGGAAGCCTGACATGCCGATGCCCGGTCATGATGAACGTCGACCAGGGAATGCCAATGCCGGAAATCAACGCCCGGCTCGACGAGATCGTCAATTTCGGTCTCTCCCGCACAAGCGACGAGTTCTGGCTCCAGGGGATCAAGTTCTATATGGACGGCGGCATGCTGACCGGATCAGCCCGGTTCCTGGAGCCGTACGGGACCAGTTCAATCTATGGAATCACCGACCCGGAATACCGGGGGATACTTTTCATCGATGCCGCGAAGACAACCGACCTGGTACGTGCCGTTTTCGACCGCGGACTCCAGCCGACAGCCCACGCCGTCGGGGACGAAGCGGTCAAGACGCTCGCCGAAGCCTATATTGCCGTTGCTAAGCAGCGGCCGATTGCCGAGTTCCGCCCCTGTCTTTCGCACGCGAACTTCGTTCCGCTTGACCTGATTCCGAAAATCGCCGAATACGGAATTGCACTCGACATGCAGCCTGCCTGGCTTTTTATGGACGGCGCGACTCTCCTGGCTCATTTCGGGCAGGATCGGCTCGTCCACTTCCAGCCCTACCGGACGCTGATCGACGCGGGCGTTCCTATCGGCGGGGGAAGCGACCACATGCTCAAAATGGAGCCGGAGCGCTCATCGAATCTCTATTCCCCGTTCCTGGCCATCGGGACGATGCTCACCCGCCGCGCCCGGTGGACGAACGAAGTGATTCATCCCGAACAGCGCGTGACCCGCGAAGAAGCGATCCGCTTCTATACCAGTTGGAATGCCTGGCTCCTGCACCGTGAAAACCGAATTGGGAGCCTCGAACCGGGAAAATACGCCGATTTTGTCCTTCTCGACCGTGACATCCTAACCTGTCCGATCGACGAAATCACCCGGATCACGCCGCTCGAAACGTGGGTTGACGGCAAACCCGTTTGGCAAAAGTAACCGAAAAACAAGGTGAAACAATGCGTAAGATTTTAGCGAAATATCTGCTGGTCTGGCTGACGCTGACCTGTGTCCTTTCCTTCTTCTGGACCCGGATCCCCGGAACCGACCGGATTCCCGATCCGTTCGACCTGAACGGCAGCGAAATGAAACTCCTGATCTCTCTGGCCATGCTGGTGATCGGGTCGCTCCTGCCGTTGGACGAGGTCAAGATGGTCGCCAAACGCTGGCCGCTGATCATCGCCGGCACTGCGATTCAGTTCACCGCGATGCCCCTTCTGGCATTCGCCGCGGCGAAGATTTTCCATATCGAAGACCCGTACTACACAGGCCTGATCCTGGCCGGTGCGGTTCCCGGCGCAATGGCGAGCAATCTCCTGACGATGCTCGCGGGGGGAAACACCAGTTATTCGGTCGGTCTGACGACCTCGGCGACGCTCTTTTCTCCCCTTACGATTCCGCTTCTGCTCCGTCTTCTCCTCGGTGCCGACGTCTCGCCTGACGTGGCGCCGATGATGCTCGACCTTCTGATAACCGTGGTAATGCCGGTTGTGATCGGCTTTACATTGTCACGGCTGTTCTCCATCTGGAACAGGTGCGCCCAGGCGATCGGCGAAGTGGTCGGAAACATCGTCATCATCTGGATCATTTCGGCGGTAGTGGCGGTAAACCGCGGCGGTTTCGGCACAAACATTCTTTTTCTGATTCCGCCGCTCATCTTCCTGAACCTGGGAGGCTATACAGCCGGAATGATTGGCGGCAAAACAATCGGGCTCGACTCGCGGATGTGCCGGGCGCTCCTTCTGGAAATCGGGATGCAGAACGCCGGACTCGGCGCAACGATCGCCCGCAACTACTTCGAAGACAAGCCGG
>ONWH01000098.1 GCA_900321495.1 uncultured Planctomycetota bacterium | reverse complement strand
TTTCCATTCGGCCGCGCCTGCGCCCGGATCAAACATGACCGCGGCGGCGGGGTTCCCCGCGCGGAGCGCGTCGAGATATACAGCGGCGGTCTCCTCGCCGAATCCGCATTCCGCGCGGCAGCCGTCGACCCGCCAGCCGGCGACTTTCGCGCCGTAGCGCAAGGACCACTGGCGGAGCACCTCCGCCCACTTCCGCGCGAATTCGGGGGTGATGACCGTCTCTTCCGGTCCGGTTCCGAGACCGAACGCTTCCCGGGCGTGCGCGTCCCGGGCCGGAACCTGAGCCGTCACGCCGATGAAGAATCTGATTCCGCGGCGGGCGAGCGCGTCGGCCATTTCCATCGGAATGTCGCGCGCCGCGCAGCGGTCGCCGGCTTCGTAGCCCGTAACACGGTCGTAAACGGCGCTGGGCGCGTTGAACCAGCCGGAATCGCCGTTCATCGTCAGAACGAGGTAGTCGGCGCCGGCCGACACAGCCTGGTCGGCGATCCGTTCGACCTGGAACTCTTTCCGCAGACGGTACGTTTCCGGTCCCGCGGCGGGAAAGTAACGGAGGAAAATGCCGACCTTGCAGTCGGCGGGCCATTCGGCGCGTTCCTGCGCCGGAAGGAACGAAGGAAAGAGAACGAGACAGAGAGCGGAAAAAAACGCGCCGAAGAACCGATTCTTTTGCATCCGAACAACCTTTCTGACGGCTCACTTCCGTCTATGGGCAGGGGGTCATCTTCTCCCTTTCATTCTAAGGATTGCCGCTTCATTGTCAACGAAGAAAGAGAATCGGGCGGCGCGGCCCCAATGATCCGGGCGCCGGCAGACGGTCGGTAGATCTGGCCGGCTTCCGACAGAAAACGATGTCTGCGGCATCAGGAACAGAAGTTGTTTTTAAACAAATTTTTTGTCTTGCTCAAATCAAACCGGAACCAAGGCGTTTTCCCGTTTCCGAGAGCCGGAAAGAGACTTTGAACAGCTGAAAAACCGGATCGCGAAGGCCCGGCAAAGCGGTCTGGCGCGGCGCCTGTTTCGCCGCCGTTTTCTATTGTACTCCCCCCCCCCCCCGAAAGTCAAGTCCATTGCGCAATACGTCGGAATATGATAACCTTGCAGTAGTCCGGGTTTTTTGAACTCCGCCGGCGGGAATCGGCGGGAGAATCTTTTAACGGGTTTGGGAGAACGTGTGAGGTGGCAAATGAAACGTTTGTTTTGTGTTGTTTTTCTTGTTGTCTTCCTGAATTTCGCAGATAGACCGTCTGCGGAGGATTCGCCCCCGGCCGCCCCTTCAGTTGCCGACGAAAAGGTTCTCGCCGACCTGGAGACCGCCCGCAAAACGTGGCTTGAGTCCGTTTCGCTCTATGGGCATTATTCGTTCAAGCAAACAGTTTTCTTCTCGGAAGAAGACGCCCAATCGAAGGAAATTGAAGACAAACAGATCGTTGCAGAAGGACTTATTTGTAAAAAGCAGGACAAGTGCCGATTACAGGTTCTGTATAAAGAACCGCCATACGGATCGCCTGAAGAGGGTTTCTTGAACCGTTCAAGTGATTACATTGTTAATCGTAATTATCGAATCCTCTACACTCCTTCGCAAGGGAAGGATTTTCCTTCTACCGGGAATTTGACTCGAAAAGAAAATGAAGATCTTTCCGCTTTGATTTATGATCTAGTCTCCATGGACACACCTCTTGCTCTGTTCCTTAATCCGATTGATTCTTTTACCGGCGAGATTACGACTGACTCCGAACCGTCGTATTCAGACTTGGGAGAAGGACGCGTAAAAATACTGTTTTCGGGCAAAGGTCAATATGTGAACAAAGCAACCAAAGAGATTGTATTCAGAATAAACAGTAAGGTGCCTGTCATAGAAAGCATTGTTACTCATTACTTCTGCGATGATAGAACAACGACTTCTTCAATGGTTGCGCTCAATTGGATAGAGTCCGGCGGCTTAGAGGTGCCTACGCTGATACGGGAATTTTACGGGCCTCAAAAACCGGCTAATATGGATACAAATGCATGGATCGTATCTGAATGGAAATCCGAAGATCTAAATTCACGCGAACCGGAAGACAGTGATTTTGTTCTTAAGCTGAACAAGGGCGAAAAACTTTCGGGAATGAGGTATATTCCCAGGGACAGACTCGTTGACCTGGACAAAATAACCGATGGCGACTTTCTTGAATCAGGAGAACCGGATCGCCTGGTGTACGAGGACGGTACTGCTCCTGGTGCCGCGCCCGGTCTTGTGTGGCGGATTGTACTGGTTATTGTCGGGGCGGGGATGATTCTTCTCGCCCTCTTCATTAGAAAACGAAAAAAGGCCGAATCTGTCGGCTGACCTTCTTTCCGCCTTCCCCTTCGATTAAAGCCGATCCGGTTGCCGGGATGCGGGAAATGCCTGCGGCATCCGGGAGCGAGCGCTCCGGCCGGCGGCGGGAAGCCGTCAAAAAAACGGCCCCTTTCCGTATTGCGGAAAGGGGCCGTTCCGGAAGGGGGCGCTTCGCCTGCCGCGCTTTTTATTTGAGCTGTTCGGCGAGGAGTTTTTTGAGCGTGTCGATATCGACGTCGTTCTTGATCACGTTGCCGTCCTTGCCGACCAGGATCAGGGTCGGCATGGTGGTGATTCCGTAGAACTCGGAC
>ONWH01000070.1 GCA_900321495.1 uncultured Planctomycetota bacterium | reverse complement strand
GAAAGTGACCGGCAGCGCGACGCGTTACGGCTATCTGCCGTGGCAGAAGGTCTACAACGTCGGGATCCGTGTAATACTCGAAGAGTAAACTTTTCGCTCTGTCAGGCACGCGGGGAACGGTTTCCCCGCGTGCCTTTTTTACGCGGCAGAGTTCCGGATCAAACGCTTCTCTGCGCTTCTCTTTTTTCAGTTCGCACTGTCTGTACCTACACAAAGGAGATTATCATGTTCCGATCCAAACAGATTCTTCTTGTATCGCTTTCGGCCGTCGTTCTTCTCATGGGCGGAAACGGCAGTGTCAAGGGAACCGTAAACGCGCGGGAAAACCGCAAGGCGGACCGGATCGTCACCACGCTCGACGATGCCGTTGACGAAACCGACGGGCTCCTCTCGCTGAGGGAAGCGATCGCCCAAGCCGAGAAGGGAGACCGAATCGGATTCGACGCCTCTCTGGCCGGCGGAGACCGAACCATACGGCTCAAAGAAGGACAGCTGGAAATCGGCAAACCGCTCACAATCGACGCCGAATCGGTCGGCGGGGTCACGATTGACGCGGGGGGGAAAAGTATGGTCTTCCTCATCGCCGAACTCCCTGTCAATTTTCAAACCATCGCGAAGGGACGCGACGAGCTCGCTGTTGAGCTGATCGGTTTAACCGTAACCGGCGGAGACGGTCAGAATGCCGACGGGAAAGGTCTGGGCGGCGGCGGGATTTTCAACGCCGGAAAGCTGACGATCATGAACTCGGTCATCAAGGGAAACTCGGGCGGAATCGTCAATTTTTACGCCAACCTGACGCTCATCAATACAGTCGTCTCCGGAAATACATGCAAGTTCGGCGGCGGTGTTCTCAACGGAGACGGCAATCTGACGGTCATCAACTCGACTATTGCCGGAAACCGCGCGGAGATCAGCGGCGGGGGAATCCACAATTCAAAGACCTTAACCCTCATCAACTCGATTGTCGCGTGCAACTCCGCGAAATTCGACAACGACATTCACTCGATTCATCCGTTCACGAACAATAATAACATCATCGGCATTGACCCCGGTTTTGCGGTCCCCCCGGTCTTTGAAGAGGATAAACTCACCAACGCCGATACACTGGACCTTACGCTTACCGCCAGAAGCGCCGCGATTGACCGCGGGACCAACGATGCGGTAAAAGCCGAGACCGACTGCGCGGGAAACCCCCGTATTTATGCCGCGCTGAAAGAACCGGCCACGGTCGATATCGGCGCGTATGAATGCCAGAACCCCATTGAGCAGGGTGCCAAAGAGACCCCCTCAACGATTGTAACCACCAACGCCGACATCATCGATAAGACCGACGGTATGATCTCCCTGCGGGAGGCGGTCCTCTACGCTCAGGAGGGAGAGACCGTCACCTTCGACATCTCCCTTTCCGGACAGACAATCGCGCTGGCAGGTTCTCCGATCGTGATCGACAAGAGCCTGACGATCGACGCTGCCGGCACCGAGGGGATCACGCTTGACGGAAAGGGCCAAAGCCAGGTCCTTCGCATTGAGGGGAGCTCGGAAAATATTGAAACAAAGCTGATCGGTTTCGCGGTGAAAAACGGAAAGGCCGGCCAAGGCGGCGGAATCTTCAACACAGGAAAGCTTTCTGCGGCAAAGATGACGATTGATGGGAACACGGCCGGCGAGGGCGGCGGCATTTACAGTTCCGGAGAACTGGAACTCGACAGCTCGGCCGTAACCGGAAATTCCTCTTGGGGCACCGCCGGAGGCATTATGATCAGTATCAAGTACAACATTAAACAAGAGCAGGATGATGCCCGCCGAAACGGCGGCTTTGCCCGAAGAAAAGAGCGAATTTCAACCATCACAAATACAACTATTTCAAGCAATACCGCCGAATCGTTCGGCGGCGGGCTTTCGACAAACGGAGCCGGCATCCTTCGGATCGAGAAATCGGTCATTGCCGACAATTCCGTCACCGGCGAACATGGCGGCGGAGGAGGCATTGCGGCCTTCGGGAACATCAAGGTCTTCGATTCCGTCATTTCGGGAAATACCGCACCCGGCGGCCAGTTCAACGGCGGGGGCGGAATTCAGAATGTCAGCATCATGGAGCTTACAAACACAAAAGTCATCAACAATATCGGGAACAACGGCGGCGGGATCGATAATGCCGACCACCTCATTCTCACCAACACGGTCATCGCCGGAAACAAAGCGTATAACTCCGGCGGCGGAATCGCGAACCATCTCAATTGGGTAAAGGCGTTCAATTCCGATATTACGGGAAACACTGCAGATCTTTACGGCGGCGGCATCTCCACCGGAAAAGGACGAATCGAACTGACCAACTCGATTGTGGCGCTCAACGTTTCGGAAACGGATAACGACATTCACAACGAGTCGGACGGCAACATTACGACGGATAGGTGCGTCGTCGGCACGGACCCCGGTTTTGTGAACGGCCCGGTCATCGAAGGGGGAAAACTCGTCCTCCCGACCGAGCCTGACCTTTCGCTCAACGAGGTGAGTCCGGCGCACGATACCGGAACGAACGCCGCGGTTACGACGCCGACCGATCTTTCCGGAAACCCGCGGATCGCCGGAGGCACTGTCGATATCGGCGCGTATGAATACCCGGACATCCCTGAAGAGGACGATGACTGAACCGCCGCCGGCCGTTAAAAAAGCATCTGGCAAAAACGTGCCCGGCGTTCTATAATGGAGAAGGTTGCCGTGCCGAAACGGCGGCCGAATATCGTCCCTCCCCCCCGCGCCCGGCACGCTTCGTCTCGGAACAACCGTTCGGAACGGCCTACCGCAAACCCGTTTCGAATGTTCCGACAGGAGGTTCTCCTCACCTTGACACAACGCACCGCCGGTATTCTCTTACCCCTCTTCTCCCTGCCGGGCACACCATGGACCGGCACGCTCGGCCGCGGCGCGCGCGGTTTCGCCGATTTTCTCGCCCGTGCCGGATGCCGCTGGTGGCAG
>ONWH01000300.1 GCA_900321495.1 uncultured Planctomycetota bacterium | reverse complement strand
GAAAAGACGGGTCGCGTCGTGCCGCATCATCAGATAGGGCATTGCTTCGAACGCCCGGGCGTAGCGCGGTGTGTGATAGAGGAGGGTCACCAGGCTCCAGCTCCAGGCATAGGAGTCGTTATCGAGATAGTCGTCGGCTTCGAATTCAAGGACGTCGTCGAGTGTTTTCCGGCTTCGTTCGCGTCCGGCCTTTTTGATCCGGTCAATCCGGCCGAATCCGGGAACCTCGTCCGGGGAGTCGGGATAAATCCCGAGCGTGAGTTTTTCGCCGTCCCAGCGGTGGAGCGCCAGAAGGTCGGCAATCCCCTCGGAATACCAGCGGGGATTCAGGTCGCCGAATGTCCGGTTCATGAAAGCGTGGGTCAGCTCGTGCAGGAGGAGAAAGCGGTTGTAATACATCTGTTTCTGGTCATAGATCCAGATGCGCGACTCGAGCGCGTAACCGTGCTTAAAGTCGGGAGCGCGCTTGAGCGCGCCGAATATCTCGAACGGCTCGCGGCTGCCGATCAGGAACGCCTCGACATGCCAGTTTCTGTAAAGATCAGGGGAGAGACCGAAAAAGAGCGCGAGCTGCGTGACCGCCTGGTCGAGAACTGCGGGGATCGAATCGATCTCCTCCGATTCGGCCAGATCTGTGTAGAATTCGACGTGCCTGCCGCGAACCAGACGGATTCCGAGGCGGTTCATCTGCGCGAATTCGAGATCGTCGAATCCTTTCCACTTTTCGCACCGCCGTGCCGCTTCGGCCAGAACTTCATCCCTGTCAATCCCGTCGGGAAGGGAGATCCCGCTTTTCGGAGCTTCCTCTTCCTGCCCGGGGAGAAAGTCTCCCACCGCCGAAACGAGAAGAAAAAGCGCCGGAATCACCGCGAACCGCCACCATGTCATCGGGAGGGTCACCTCACCTTGCAGAGGAAGGTTAAGACGCCGTAATCCCCCGGTTCGAGCGGATCGGTCACTTCCAAACGGAGCAGAAGGGAACCGGTCTCGTTGTTCTTGACCAGGAGATCGGCCTTCTTTGACGAGACCGCTGAATCGTCGACGTATTGCAGACGTGCCGAGAGGGAGTCGAGAATCGTCACGTTCCCGATCACCTCGGTCCCGACGTTCTCGTAACGGATAACGAACTCGATCAGCTCACCCGGCTTGGCCTGCTGTTTTGACGCCGACTTAAAGAGACGCAGCTGAGAGGTCTTTGTGTCATTCTTGATCGAATAGATCGTGGCCGCCCCCTGCAGTGTGATATTTCCCTGAGCGGCTACTCTATCGATATGAACCGTGACCCCCTGCGTCTTTCCCCAGGCGGCGGCCGCCGCCGCCCCCTGTGCCAGTTCCAGACGAACCTGATCCGAAACTGTCTCTTCGCGGAGCATACCGTTCGCCGAGGCGGTCAGAACCTTCTGAGTTTCTTCGATCAGCCCCTCTTCGGAGACGATCTCGCCCCCCGGCTGGCTGGCGCGCATGTCGGCGATCTGTGTCTCTCCCCGCGTTGAGGATGTCCGCTCTTCCTGCGACCGGAACTCGACCCCCTCGGCACTTCTCTCCTCGTTCGGCGTCATATCCTGATCCATCGAACCGAGGCGGGTATTCTGTGACCGCGACTGAGGTCCGACCATCTGACGGACCGAAGCGAATCGGGGCATGTAGATGATGAAGCGGTTCGACGGCTCGACCTTGATCTGGCCGCTCACCGTATCAAAGTGCGCGATCGTCTCATCCGCTTCCAGGTTGTGTACATCCCAGTTCGGCAGGGCGAACGCCTCGCTCCCGGCGTCGCCTCCGACGATGATATACTCGTCATTCGGCAGATCTTTCGGAACCTCGTCATCTCTGACCCGAAGACCTCCGAGATTCTGCCAGCGTTCGGCGAGTTCCGGGTCGACAGTCAGGGGGGACTCGACCGCGTCGGCGGTGCTGATTACCCCGCCGGCGCGCGTTCCCGACTCGTTTTCGGGCGACTGAGCGCGAATGACGGTTTCACGGCCGGTGGAAAGGGAGAAGTTTTCGGACCCGCTTTCGGCCGGCAGAAGCTCGGTGCGGCCGAGCGGCGGAAAACGGGTCCCTTCTTCAAAAAAAGGCTTGAACAGACCTGTCAGTTTTTTCGATTCGTTCTCTTCGGCCTTCTTCGGCTCGCCGTTTTCCTTCGGTACGGCGGCGGGCGCGGCCTGCTGTTTCGGCTGAGCACGGTCGGGCAGGCGGGTATCAACGGCGGCGGTCTTATAGACGCGTCCTTCCGGACCGGCGCTCTGTTGGTGTTTTGCCTGCTCGCTGATGATCCGCTTCTCATACGCTTCGGCGCGGAGATCTTCCATCGTCTTCGAACCGGCGGGAGGCTCCATCATCCAATGGGGCGGGGGAGTCGTCGAGACCTGGTTCCGTCCGAGTCCGAAATAGCCGAGCGGGTTGGTCATCTGTTTCTTCCAGTCCCCCGAAAGGACATCACGGTAGTATTCCTCCTCCTCTTTCGTCTTTGGAGCGTTTTCGGCGAACGGATCGTTCGGTCCGGGGACATATCCCCTTGATTGACACGATACACAGAGCGGAAGGGCCGCCGCGAGGAGGAGAAATGCCGCCGCGGAATACCGGCCGTAAAATGGTAATCGGAACATTGTCATACTCGTTGTCACGTTGATATGGTAATGGTTATTCGGTTTGAGTCGGAGCGGATGAATCGGCCGGTTCGGCCGGGATCGGGTAGCCGAGCATATATCCGCGCGGCGTGTTCGGACGCTCGGGGAAGGTGAAGGCGGGATACCCGAAACAGAAGGAGCGCATGTCCGTGTCCGCATCGGGAATCCGGCTGCCGAGACGGAGTATCGCCATTACCCGCCCGCGCGACTTGGCCAGCGCGACTGGATTGATCGAAGGGGGGGCTTCGGATGAGATTTCCCCCTGTTTTACCGTTGAGTCGACCGGAATCGCGTTGTGGGGCGGTTCCAGGTAAATGACGCGGGTGACCAGATTCCCGTCGAGAGCCATTCGTATATCTTCCCCGGTCAGCTCGACCGGGATCGGAAAATCGGTTTCGTAGCCGCGCGGCGGGGTCAGCGTGCTCAACAGCTCGAGCGTCGGGTAGAGTTCCCGCCCTTCTGCGTAGGGCAGATGGGTGAACTTAAAGCGGTAGACTTCTCCCTGCAAAAGCCCGAAAAAGTTCGGGCTTGAACTGTTTGCCGTGAATCCTGTTTCCGAAGCGATTTCGACTAGGACCCCCTCGGGCGTCTCGATTTGAACCGGCTGCGGCAGGAGATTTTTCGGACCGATGTCGAATCCCGCGCGGCGGGCGCGTACATCAGTCTCTTCGAGAAGAACATGGCGGTCATCATCTCCCCAGGAGGGGGGAGCGGCGGAGACCGCGAGCATCAGCAGGAGTCCGCAGAAAAGAAGGATTCCCCATATTGAGGGAAAGACCTCGGAAAATTTCTTATCTGGTTTGTCTGTTTTGTTCATTTTGCTCTCCGTGAGCCGGTTCAAAGCTTCGCGGAGGAAGAATAGCAAAAAAAGAGGATTGATGGGAGAGGGATTTTTCCCATTGGCCCGTTTGCCGCAGCAAGTCGGAAATGGGACAGAAAAGCACCCTTTCCTATTCTGAAAGACGCCGAATGAAATGGAAGACCAAAGAGGGTTAGCGTCGGATTCTTCCCCCCGGACCGGTCCCCGGGATGCGCCCCGCCTCGATGATTTGAGCGATTGCCGTGCGGTGAGTCTCTTCGGGGGATTCGGCTGTTGCCGACTTGTGCGGATAGATCTCGTAGAGAGCGCGGTATTTGGTCGGGGTCAGGTTCGGCATGACGACGTTGGCACCGCTCATTAGTCCGGTTACCCGGCCGTGAAGCCTGTCGTTCGTCGCGATTGCCGTCGTCGAGGGGATATTCGAGTCGGGGAGCAGCAGGCGGGTCAGGGCGATTACCTTAAACGCCATCAGATTGTCCGCAGGGACCCCATCATCGGGAACCGGATAATCGAAACCGACCGAAGCGGTCAGGCGGCGGCGCTCGCCGGGCGCCGCATTCGGGTTTTTCGCGAGGATTTCCGCCGCACGTCCCAGCGGGGTTTCCGGATGCGCCAGGTAGGGACCGTTCCCGATCATATCCAGGTCGAGTTCGCGGAACATCAGCAGGTCGCGCGCCAGATCGGCATACGTCTGCCCCGGGATTCCGATCATAACGCCGCTGCCGACCTCGTAACCGAGAGAGCGCAGAACGCGCAGCGCGCCGATCCGTCCCTCAAAGCCGGTATCGTTCTTTCCAACCGGGGGATGGATCACCTCGAAGAGGGCGCGGTTGCATGTTTCGAATCGGATCAGGTAGCGGTCGGCCCCCGCCTCGCGCCAGAGACGCCAGTCCGATTCGGTCCGTTCCCCCAGACTGAGGGTGACCGCCAGGTGGTATTTCTCCTTGATTTTGCGAATCAGGTCGGCGACAAATTCCGCCGAAAGACCGAAGTCTTCCCCCGCCTGCAGGACGAGTGTGCCGTAACCGAACTGTGAGGCGAGCGCCGCCCCGTGCATTACTTCCTCGGCGGTGAGCCGGTAACGCCCGATGGTGTCATGACCGGCGCGGACTCCGCAGTAAAGGCAGTTTCG
>ONWH01000055.1 GCA_900321495.1 uncultured Planctomycetota bacterium | reverse complement strand
GATCGTCGCTTCGGGATGCGCGTCCAGCTCTTTGCGGACCCGTTCGAGGAAGACGCCGAAGAGCTCCTCGTTCGTCAGGCAGAGCTGCGATCCGTCTTCGCCGATATTTTCGGCGGGTATCCTGCTCAGGTCCTCTTTGCTCAGTCCCCAGCCGGCGACTCTCCGCCGGCCGCCGATTTCGGAGAACCAGTCCGGGTGATCCAGAAACTCTTCCGGCTTGATGACCGAGTAAAACGAGTGGACGAAATACTGATATACGTGATGACCCCCCAGCTCGGGCGGGATATTTTCCGAGGCGCCGTTCGTCTTTAAGTGAGCGGCGATTTGCGCGTTCTCTTCTCCCGTCAGGCCGGAATAGAACGATTCGCGGTAGATCAGTTCCGGCGCGTAGACAACGTCGAAATCGCCGGCTTCGATCCGGTCGGTTTTCGGAATGAACGATTCGGACTCGGTCCACCAGCGGCATCCGAGTTCGTCTTCCAGGAACGTATAGACGGCATAAAGGGGGCCGCGGACCGGATGCCCCGAAAAGACGATCGAGCTGCCGGTCTGTTTGAGGATGATTCCGTCGTAGGGAACGGCCGACTCGTCGACTTCGCCGCCCAGAAGCCTTTTCGAGGTCTCGGACGGGCCGATCACCAGGAGTTTGGCGTCGGGGCCGGCGGCAACCTCGCTCTCCTTTTTGACGGGAAACTCCGCGCCGGAGATCGCCTGAAGCGTTTCGGCCAGTTCGGCTGCCGCCGAGATCTGAACCGGCGCCGCGTTTTCGGGAACGACGACGGCGTAGTCGGTTTTCCCGTCCCGGGTGAGCGTGAGCGTTTCGGCGGACCGCGCGGCGGCGGCCGAAAACGCCAGGAGGAGTGTTAGGACGATCTGAGGTGTTTTCATGGGGTTCCCTTTATGTCGTTCTGCCTGTGAATGCGGAATCCTTGTGTGTCCTGCGCGCGGTCATTCCGCGGCCGTCCCGCCGGTGATCTTTTCGAAGATGTCGGAGAGATACTGTTCGAACCTGTCGGGGCCGCCCCCTTCGCTGTAGCGGTTCAGACCGACGGCTTTGCAGCGGGCGCGGAACTCGTCGCAGAACGCGGGCATTTCGCCGCGTGCCGGGGCGCGGAATTCCTTCCCTTCGCTCTGCGCCTGTTCGGCAAACCGGTTGTAGTCGAGAAGCAGCGCCATATCGAACGAGAGACGTTCGCGGCGGACCTTATCGAGCAGACCCGCGTTCCGTTCCGGGTCGGCCGTTTCGAGTTCGGCGGCTTTCGCGTCGATACTGTCCATGATCTCGGCGCACGCGTTGTAGGTGTCCAGGTCGAGCCAGGCGGAGGTGTCGGACTGGAAGATGCCCAGCTCGCTGCCCGACTTCTCGGACGCGTCGCACAGAAGGTCGAAATAGCGCATGTAGAGCGGCGTCAGTTCGGGCGCGTAGTAGCCGGAAAGGAATTCTTCCATGAGCGCTTTCTGATTGGCGCCGGGATTCCAGAGGAGCTTGGCCATCACCCAGGCGCGCATCTGGACGAAGTCGCCGGTCGCCCCCTGGTAGTTCCCCTGCTCGAAAAGGCCGATCGTGTTGTGATTGACGAAGAACCGGACGTTGTCGGAGAGAATCCGATAGTTCGGGAAGGGAATGATGTATTGCGAGAAGTTGGTGACATAGTCCCAGATGAAGATCCGGTCGGCGTGTTCGTTCCATTTCTCCATGTCGTCGCGGAACGAGCGGTTTTCCGGCTCGGGGGCGGGCCGGCGGTTTCCGTCGGCGAACGAGGGGCCGAACTCGCCGTCGAGGGTCTGATTGAACGAGCATTCGATACTGCAGAGACGGACGATGACGTTCTCGCGCGCCTTCATGGTTTTCGGCGGCTTGCGCGTGTATTGATAGGCGAGCGTGTCGACCAGAACATTGGGGTGCGACTCGGCGAGCCCTTCGGCGATTTTATTCACGAAGCAGAGGAGCGGACCCGATTCGGAACCTTCCTCTTCGGCGATTTTGGCGCAGTTCTCGCACTGGCACGGTCCGCGGCAGTCGTTCTGGCTGATCGAGACGATCGTCGCTTCGGGGTTCGCGTCGAGATCTTTTCGGACCCGTTCCAGGAAGGTCTGGCAGAGTTCGTCGTTTGTCAGGCAGAGCTGGGTTCCGTGTTCGTCGAGCGATTCCGCGGGAACCAGTTCGCTCATCTTTTTGGTTACTCCCCACCAGCCGCCGATTTTCCGCCGGCCGTCGATTTCGGAGAACCATTCGGGATGGTCCAGGAACTCTTCCGGCTTGATGACCGTGTAGAACGAATGGACGAAATACTGGTACTTGTGATGCCCCCCCAGTTCGGGCGGAATGGTTTCGGAGGCGCCGTTCGTCTTTAAGTGGGCGGCGATCCGCGCGTTCTTTTCTCCCATCAGGCCGGCGTAGAACGATTCGCGGTAGATCAGTTTCGGCGCGTAGACGACATCGAAATCGCCGGCTTCGATCCGGTCGGTTTTCGGGATGAACGATTCGGTGCTCGTCCACCAGCGGCATCCGAGCTCGTCTTCCAGGAACGTGTAGACGGCGTAAAGGGGGCCGCGGACCGGGTGGCCCGAAAAGACGATCGAGCTGCCGACCTGCTTTAAGATGATCCCGTCGTAGGGCGTCGCCGCTTCGTCGGCGGCGTCGCCCAAAAGGCTTTTCGAAGTTTCGGACGGGCCGATCACCAGGAGTTTGGCGCCGGGGCCGGCGGCAACTTCGCTCTCCTTTTTGACCGGGAACGCCGCGCCGGAGATCGCCCGGAGCGTCTCGGCCAGTTCGGTGGCCGCCGAGAGCTGAACCGGCGTCGCGTTTTCGGGCAGAACGACGGTATAGTCGGTCTTTCCGTCTTGGGTGAGGGTGAGCGTCTCGGCGGACCGGGCGGCGGCCGCGGCGAGGATCACCAGAAGGGTCAGGATAATCGGTCGAAGTTTCATTGGTTTCCTCATTTCGCTTGATGTATTTACGGAACGGTGTTTCGATGATTGGCATTATAGGAAAGAGGGAGAAGAAATTCAAGAATCCCCACCGGAATCCGCGGGCATACTGTCATTGGGCGCCGTTTCATGTTAAATTGGACGGAAACGCCGGGACCGGCCCGCCGAAAATCAACGACACACAAATCCGGAGGAACCGCCGCAGATGAGAACGGCACTTTCACTTTTGTTTCGCACGATCGTCCTGATGATCCTTTTCACCGCCTGCGGGTCCGCAAACGCCGACTCCCTGCCGGAAAAAATGCGCGCCGCCGAGGAGATCGTCTGGAGCCGTTTCTATTCGCCGCAGACGGATCAGTTTTATGACTACCTGACAAGTTACGAGGAAGGGAAAGGCCTGGCGCATTTGCCGAAACCGGACGAAGTCGCCCGCCAGTATCCGAACGACTGCGGCTACGGGACCGGCATGGAGGACTGCATGATTTCGGCCGGCATCATGATGACGGCCGTTCTCAGCAGGTACAAATGCGATCACTACGCCGAAGGCCCGGCGCGCGCCGAAGCGGTCTTTCGGGGGATTGAACGGTCGATTCAGTCGGTCCCCGGCGAAGGGTTCGTCGCCCGCGGCTTCAGTCCGTTCGCTCCCGGCCTGTTCTACATCGGTTCATCG
>ONWH01000176.1 GCA_900321495.1 uncultured Planctomycetota bacterium | reverse complement strand
CTGCTCATTGATCTGGCGGAGAACCCGTTCCGACCGCGCGCGGAAAGACTCGATGTTCTGGCGCAGGGCGGATTCGCTGACGCGATTTTTCGGCGGTGGGAACATAGTCTTCATTCCCTCTTCCGAAAGACCGGCAGAAGGCGTGTATGTCTCATCTGCTTCGCTCCTTCGGCGGAAAACCGTCTCTCCTTATTGATTTTTAGGGGGAGTTAGGCTTAAATCATTAGGGAGATCATCGAGGAACAGATTATGGCTGACGCCGAACTAAAAGAGATTCAGACCGTTTTCTCCCCTTTCCAGGCCATTCGGTCCGAAAGGGAGGAGAGACGTTGTTTCCTGCGCGGCACACGGACCGGGTACACGCTGATCGAGGTCATGATCGCCGTGACCCTCACGCTCATCCTCATGTATGCACTGGCGGCAATCTTCGGACGGGTCACCTCAATTATGACCCAGGCCCAGGATGTCCTTTCGATGACCAACAATCTCCGCGCGGCGAAAGACCGCCTGCGCGAGGATCTCGAAAACCTGACGGTTCCGCGCCTGAAAGCGCCGACTTCGCGGTATGGTTTCTTTTCCTATTCGGAAGGCTTGGGAAATGCGTTCGAGTGGCTTCTCTACGATGAAATCGGCAGCAAACTGATCAATCCCAGAAGATTTACCACCTACGGCAATTTTGACCGCCGAACGCCGTCGATGGACAATACGATCGGCGATACGGACGACATCCTTTCCTTTACCGTTCGGGCTCCTGCGGGAAAATGGTTTCGCGGACGGTGTTTCAAGGAACTTCCGGAAACTCATACATCGGATTACGACGCTTCGATTGACGACAATATCGAGATGATCGAATCGGAATACGCCGAGGTTATCTGGTTTCTGCGCGGGACGACGCTTTATCGCCGGGTTTTGCTTATCGTTCCGGATGAACTCCTGGAAAGGCGCCTTCGGTCTCTGAACAGGTATCTCCGCTATCAATACGGTAATTTATACAACCACTACGGAACAAGCGGCAAGTGGCATCCTTTGCTGCCCAGTGCGGGGTACGGGTTTTACCGTTTTTTTGATATTTCAATCCACAAGCCTCTCTTTCAGGGTGACCGCAAGAGCCTGAGCTGGACCGATTTGGATGGGAATTCTTACTCCGCCGATTCGCGGGTTGTCGCCAATACGCTGTCCGACCTTTCGAATCGGCGCAATCGGTTCGGGTACTGGTATTCACTGGTGATGCCCCCCGGTGAAACGTCTGTCAAGGAGGATCCGTATTTTGATACCGTTTTACACGGAAACCTTCTCGGCTGGTACTGGCTGCGAATGCCGACACTCCAGGAGAGTGCCCTTTGGACCGGCACGCCTGATTTGGGAGATTTGCCGACCGGCAAGTTCTTCTGTGCCGGTTCCACGCACGGACACGAGTGGGATGACCCGCTTCGTTCACAGAGTTCAAGAGAGAGTTTGTCATACTGGCTGGGTGAGATCTTTTTAGGACTGCGTTATCTCGGTCCGAATCCCGCCGACGGTGATTACACTTCCGCGTCTTTGCCGGAAAGTTACTTCATTGACCAGTGGCAGGCTCCGAATCCATGGATTCAGCAGGAGCCTTTTTCGGGGCAGTTGGATTTGGCGGGGATCAACGGGGAGATCAAGACATTTAATTCCGATGTTCTTCTGACGAACGTTCTCTGTTTTGACGTCAAGGTATGGAATGAGAAGAGTTCCTCTTTTGTCAATCTGGGCGATCAGCTCTTTGACGATGAGGGCGAATACGAGCCTGATCCCGCTGATTTTCGTTCCAGCGGAAATTACGGTCTTCGTGCGGTACGCAGAGCTTTCCGTCTTCGGGATCCTGCGACTCGCAAGCCTGATGAGAGCGACCAGCAGTACCGCCCCGTCATGCCCGCCGTTTTCGACACGTGGACCGAAGATTATCAAAAAGAATTTCTCTCCGGGACCTGGCCGTTGGTCATTGACGGAAACAAGGTTGACGTCTTCGGCGCGTCGAGCCGCCCCGGCTTTACCGTCGGCGACATCCCTCTTGACGGAAACGTGACCGTATCGGACCTCCCCGATTGCCCGCCCCCGTATGAAGCGGAAATCAAAGTCATCCAGGTTGAACTCCGCGCGTTCGACCCGGTCAGCCGCACCATCAAAAATGCGACCGTTGAGATAAATATCCCGTAGAACGGCCCGTCTTTTGACATCACGGGCGTCGATCAAATCAGACCGAAGCGGCTCTTTTCTTCCGTGCCTTGTATTTCATCACAAACGCCAACACGATCAGCGCCAATCCAGCGGCCGCGTATCCCAATTAGCGGCAGGGGGCCAAAATTTCAGACCGGAACCCCAAACCGAGGGGTCGTAGTCCTCTTCGGTGAGTTCGTCGATGTGAATGGTTCGTTCCTTCTGCGGCCCTTTCAGATGAAGGATAAAGTCACCCCGTTCCGTCCGAACCGTGAAATCGTCCTCCTGCGGCGGCCGCTCTCCGATGTCATCGGAAACCCATTCTTCCGTCTCCCACACGTTCTCTTCCGGGCCAGGCTTATAAGAACAGGTTGCCGTGCGGATTCGCGTCGGGAATAGGACTCCGCCGCGCTCTTTCCACTCCAGAACTTTCGTGATGATCTCCATTGTCGGAACCGAATCGGATTCCGCCGCGTAGAATGTTTGCCTGATCTGTTCGATCGCCGGACGTTCCAGGTCGGTTCGAACCGTGATTTTTTCCACGGCTTGGGAATGGTCCTGTTCGTTTTCCGCAAAGGCCAGGAGTACACGCCCGTCTTCGAGCGGGGCATACCCGAAATCGGAACCTTCGGCGGCGGATTCGATAAACCGGTAGACATAAGGAGAAAAAAACGAGACGGGTGAGCCGGAAACACAGATCACGGCAAGGCTTTCCCCCGGTTTTCCCGAAAATTTCTGAAGAACG